>JAFXIL010000160.1 GCA_017563185.1 Kiritimatiellia bacterium
GTGAACAGCCTCACCAACTTCCAGGCGGAGCTTTTCGCGGACGGCAGCTTCGTGTACCGCTACGACGACCACACCGTTGTCTATTCGCGTGTGCATCCGCTAGACCTGGACTTCGACGGACTGCCCAACGCCATGGACCCCGCGCCGGAGACGCCGCTGGACACATCCGCATGGAACCAGAGCGACGCATGGGCGGCGGCGGCGTTCCCTGACAACGCGGCCGAGATGGCGGCGGCTGGCGGCTATGCCGCATGGGCGGCTCGGCGGGCGTCCGATCCGAACCGCCGCCTCGTCCGCTTCGGCGTCGCATCGCCGGACGGCAGATGGCCGATATGCGTGGAGGTGGGCGGCGTGCCCGTAATGGCGGACGGCAGAGCCGAACTGCTCTACGCCCTCGACTGCGGCGCGCAGGTGCCGTTTTCGCTCTCCGACGGCGGGCTCGGCGCAGTTACTGTCAGCTGCGCACAGCCGGACTTTCAAACCTTCACACTTTCAAACCTTCAAACCTTTTCCTTCCCATGCGAACGCATGATAGGCGACGTCACGCTCCATCTCGACACTCCGCGCACGGGCTGGCTGCGCCGCATCGCCGAAGTGAGCGTGGACGCGCCAACCCTCACGCACCTCCATCCCGGCAGCAGCGCACAGCTCGCCGCCGTTGTCACAAACTGCCATGATGAAGCCTACCTCGGCTGCACTTGGCACGGCGGCGCGGGAATCTCGTTCTCGGACGCGCATTCGCTCACCACGACTGTCGCATACGCATCCTCAAGCCTGGTGCAGTGGGCCACCAACAATGCGTTCCTCGTGACGAGCTACGCGGGCGGCTATTGCGTCACCAACGCAAGCTGGTTCACGGTGGGAATGGAGGACGAGCCGTCAGTGGAGTTTTCGCTCGCGTGCCCTGACATCTTGTTCCTCAACGATCTGAACAACGGGAACCGCACGGAAAGAGTGTATCGTGTCTCGTGCAGACTGTTTGGCCCGCATGGCACGACAGGGCAGGTATCAATCGCTTCTACATCGGGAGCGGAGTTGAAGATGTTCCATGACGAAGCTCTTCATGTGCTTGTCGAAAAACCAATTCAAATCAGCATCCCGGAAGGAGGAACGTATGAGGTGACGACCAATCTCTATCTTGTCGGAACGACTCTTGGAAATGGAATGCTGAGGGCGGATGCGGTTCTTGACGGAGGGGAGACAAGATGTTCAAGCGCTTCGTGCAGAGTGATAGAGCCGTTGCACCGTCTCGTCACGACAGAGGAGGTTACGGGCTGTGGACGATTTGTCAATCCCTCGCGTCTGGTGTATGGGACCAACGCCGTCTTGAAGGTTGGGGTAAATACAGGAACTGCCTCATTCCTGCCAGAAGAGGTCAAGTGGCATGTCGTATCAGGTCCAGGCGAGGTGTCCCCCACAAATGGCCTGCACACAGTCCTCACGCCTACGGCGGACAGCGGAACGATCGTAGTGGAGGCGCGGTTCAGCGATGATGCGATTCAGCCTCGTTTTGAATTGCCGATAGTGCGACCGATGACGATCAATGTACGGGCATTTGTGGTGAACCCGCCTAAAGTAGAAAATCTCGTTCAGAATACAGATGGCTTATATTCGCCGTGGCCGAAAGGCTATGTCGAAACTTGTCTGGCGACTGCAAACAAGGTGTTCTCGCAGGTTGGCGTAAAATTCACTTTAGTTGGAATTGAACATGGAGTTGGATCAACCGAGGACTGGATTGTTCGTGAAACGGATACCGAAACTGATGCGAATGGCAGAAGATACAGAGTGATCTCTTCACAGGCGAGAAACCTGTTTTCATATTCTTCCACAAACACACCAGAGATTGCCATCTTTTTCGTAGGCGACATAATAAGCCGAAAGAATGCAACGGCCTTCAATCATCACAAATGGATCGTCGTCGGGCGCAAGGCGTCTGAAGTCGCGCCTGCCCATGAACTTGGCCATGTGCTAGGTCTTGATGATTGCTATATCCTGACGGCTGCGGGCGAACTGATTGAGAACGGAAACATGCCGGTGAAAAGAGGCGATTTCAGTACATCAGGCCAGGACTGGTGGCGCGAGTCGGGACGGGGCTTCTATTCAATTGCGGACGACCTGGAATCGCTGGCGGAGCAAATGCTCATGTATGGCGAAGATACTGGGCATGGACGCGATATTCCTGGACAGTGGTTCAAGAGCCTAAGAAGAGACACGATTTTCGAGGAAGACACAGTACAAGCACCTGTAGGCGCAGAGTACATAAAACGCAACCCAGAGGAGGTTTATAGGCGATGAAGAAGATTGCCATGTTTTGCATTGCGGCGACTGCCGTCTTTTTGGTGCTAGGCGAAGGCCCGGCCTTCTCTCCGGCCGAAACGAACCGGGTTGCAAGAAAACTTATATACAGGGCGATGCGGCTGAGCGGCTGCCACACGATTCCAGACGAGGGAGAATTGTACAATCCCGATGAGGATCTGGGAACGTGGCATGGATTTCTTGGAGTGGACGAAACCAACGGCTGGACGGTCATCGCAAAGAAGGCGGCTTTCGACTGGTATCTCTCGACGCTTGGCACATGCGATTGTCAGTCTATGTCGCGCAGAGACAAGCTTCTCGTGCTGAATGCCGTTGAGATGTGTGGAATGCTGGCCTATACCAATGCGGTGCCGAGTCTTAAGGCCCTTGCTATTAATCCTCGTGGAATTCATAGAGAGGTAGCCCTTGCCACTGCATTGAAGTTCTCAGCGATCGAAGATCAGACAACGCAGTTTGTTGAATCCATATTGACAAATACTGCACAATACACAGCTGGTGAGAGAGTAGTGTGCTATCTTGAATATGCAGATCGGATTAGAGACATGCAGAACATTACCAATACCCCTGCGCATAATGCCATGTTGGTCTTTTATGAGAATCGAATGGTCGACCGTGTTGGCGCACCATCAGTAGATCGACTTCTTTCTACTCACCTTCAAGGCTATGGACAGAGTTCAAACAGGTTTGAAACCGCAATGTTTATGCTTGCCGAAACTAATGCGCTTCCTTGTTTTGTCGAATACTTCACCTCCGTGACGAACCAGCTGCTCTCGTCGGGACAGCCGCTTGTGCAGCTGGACATCGGCGAAGGCGGCGACTGAGGCTAGTCGCCAAACCAGCAGCCACGCCCGCCGCCAAGTGAACGCGTTCCACGCGCCTCTGCAGGTGCGCGGAACCTTGAGGAGTCCCCTTGGGGTCCCGTTAAGTTCGGTGCGTCTAAAGATTCGTGCGTCATGAGGATGCGGTGATGACATGGTCGACGCACTTCAGGAGGATGTGCGGGGCCTGTCCCCGCAGAGCCGAAACCTTGAACCCCCTCACCTTCAAACACTCGCACTGTCGCCTTGTCTCTGGCGCATGGAAATGCTAAAATTCTCTCGTTTAAGAAAACGGGCAGCAAACGGCCTTCGCTGTAACTCCCACAAAGGGTTGATTTGGCATGTGAAATCTCGGAGGCAATTTCAAAACCCGGCCGACACGGCGGTCGGCCCTCCCGTAACTACGCAAACATGGCGCAAGATGCATATTTCGGAAGGGCCGGGCTCTGTCCCGGCCAGAATCGCAGAGGTTTTGAAATTGCCTCATCTCGGTTAGAAATTGTTCATTTTTTGTGCCCATTTGGCTTTATTGTGGTTGAAGGGGATACAAGACCCATGACGCAGAAGTCACGTCCCGGCTAGGGTTCCCGCAACAGAGAAAGGATGGCAAAAGGGAACATGTCACGCGAAGAACGACAGAGAGGACTTCCGACTTCAGCCATCGGACGGCGGCAGGATCGGGCGGGCGCTGCATGCGACGGCCGCGCGGGATGCGCGTCGCCGGAAGTCTGAAGTCCGAAGTCGGAAGTCCTTTTTCCTGTATCGCGCTAAATGTGCGGGGACAGCCCCTGGCGAGTCTGTTCTTAACGCAGAGCCGCAGAGCCGCAGAGCCGCGGAGGACGCGGAGGTGCGGGGGAAGGAGTGCCAGACAGGCGTCACGGGCTCGCCTCGCCAGAAACCGAAGAATTGATAAACTCCAGGCATTCCCCCCTTGCGCAAAGGGCGCGGATTTGGCATAATAGAGACATCCAATCCTTCGACCGTGCAGGGGCGTTTCCCGCGGGTCCCTCCAGGCCGCGCGGCCTGGCTTGCAGATGGTGCGGAAGAGGGGTTATCTCTGGAGATTGACATGGCAGCGAAAGACGTTTTCGGCAGCAGAACAACCTCGTTGCGCGCGGCGATTGCGGCGGCGGCCTTCGCCGCGGCGGCAATGCCGGCGCAGGCGCGCTCGCTTGTCCACTACTTCGACTTCGACACGCCAAGCGGCAGCGGCCTTGCGTACGCGGGCGTCGACAGGGGGACCTCCCCGGCGGATTTCACGCTGAAGGGATCGTCAGTGCCGCGCACGGCGGGCGCCATGGGCTCAGACTACGCGTACTACGCCTCGGCCGCCAACACGGCGCTCTGGCTCGGCGACGGCTCCGCCTCGCTTGGATGCGGCACGACGCAGGGGTTCACGATCTCGTTCTGGCTGAAGGCGTCCGCATCGCACATAGCATGGACGGACTTCTTCGGATTCCGCGTGGGCGGTCTCGACTACCGCTGCGAATATGTCTCCACAAGCGGCGGCGCCTTTACGATGTACTATAATGTCGCAAGCGCCGCCAACTGCGCCGCATTTAGTCTCGAAACGGAAGACAACGTCAACATGCCCGCTACGGCCGGCGCGTGGCAGCACGTCGCGTTCGTATTCACGCCTAACGGAATCAAACCCACCGGAACGTGCATGATCTACCTCGGCGGCGAGAAGGTCGCGAGAATGGCCGTCAGGAACGCGGGCAATCTCCAGCAGATCCATGTAGGCTCGTGGGTGAGGGCGCTCAACGGCGGCGACCGCGGAAGCGCAGCCACCAACACGGGCATCGACGAGCTCGCGGTGTTCGACTACCCAGCCACTGCCGAGCAGGTCAAGTGGCTTGCGGAGTACAGGCCCGCGCAGCCCGCGAAAGGCCCCGGCCGCGCAATGCCGCTCGCCTATCTTCTCGACCGCGTGCAGGACAGCGGCGGCATGGGCGTGTTTGCCGACAACTCCGGCACGGGAACCGACGCGGCGTACAAATGGCAGGGCGGATATGCCAACTGGCCGACGAGCGGCGGGGGGGCGCTTGGATCCGCCTACGCCTTCCATCTCAAGGACGTCACCACGTTCCGCGTCGATGGCGCGTCCGCAACGGACGGGCTTGGCTCGAGTCTCGATTCCGGCATGACGCTATCGTTCTGGGTCAAGGCGCCGGCGAACGTAGCCCTTTGGCGCGATTTCCTGTCGTTCCGCATCGGCGGCAGCCAGTACAAGCGCTTCGAGTGGAGCGCGGCGAATCCGATGCATTTCACCGTCTATGGAGGTTCAAGCGCCGCAGGAGACGTCACGCTCAAGGTCGATACGTGGCAGAACGTCTGCATGGTGTGGAATCCAGCCCTGTCGAAGATGGAGTTCTACCTGGACGGAGAAAAGACCGCGATGACGCTGGCGTTCGGCAGCCCCACTTCCGCCGACGTGCTGAAGAGCCTGACGTTCGGCCCGGTCGTGTTCGCCAACGACGGCAGCGGGAGACATCCCGGGAATACCTCCGGCGTCTATCTCGACGAGATCGCCGTGTTCAACCACTCGTTCTCTCCGGCGCAGATCCGGTGGCTTGCGGGCAACGTGCCGTGCCTGCCGCCGCTCGATGCGACCAACCTCGTGCGCACGGTTTCGGCGGACGGCGCGTGGGCGGGCGGCCGCGCATCGTGGGGCGCCAGGGAATGGAATGCGGAAGGCGGGGCTTGGGCGGACACGGCGCGCACCACCATCTGGCCCGCGCTCGAAGACACTGAGGTCGAAGCGGAGGTGGCGTTCGCCGACGGCGTGACGGTGACAAACGACACCTTCGTCACGCCGAGACGTCTTGCCCTTGCGGCCGCGGCAGGCGCGTCCCTCCCGGTCTCCGCCGTCCTCAAGAGCGCGGAGGGCTCACGCTTCGCGCCGCAGGCTCTCGAGATCGGCGGCGGGCTGCGGCTCTCCGTGCCGCTCTACGCCGTGAACGTGGGCGGCACGCTCTCGTTCGGCGCCGGCGCGAAGATCGTCTTCGACACGGCGAACTACAACGACGGCGGCACGACGGAAGCCCTGACTGCAGGGGTGTTCGCCCTGCCGGAGGGCGAGACGGCCGCCGACGTGCTCTCGCACTTCGGCGTGAACGACAGCCGCTTCACGCTGTCGCTCTCCGCCGACGGCAGGACGGTGCTTGTTTCGGCGGCCGCGGTTCCCGTCACGGCCACGTGGACGGGCGCGGGCGACGGCGCGAGCCTCGGTTCCGCCGCGAACTGGGACTGCCGCAACGCGTCCGGCGCGAAGATCGCCGTCGCATTGCCGTGCGCGATGACGCGCGTCGTCGTCTGCTCTGGCGCGGCGGCGCTGAACGCGCCCGCTGGCACGTCGCTTCCGTGGCCGTATCTTCGCCTGGAGGCCGGCAGTGCGACGCTCTCCGCAGCCGTCGTCGATTGGCGCGGGTTCGACGCGCTTCTCGTCCCCGAAGGGGTGACGGTCGATCTCGGCGGAAACAAGCTCTACCTCAGCGAGACGGTCAGGGGCCGCGGCACGTTCACCGACACGGCCGTGGCCGGCGGTGAGCTCCACTTCGACATTCCGGAGGGCGCGACGTTCACGAACGAGCGGGCGGCGCCTAGCGCGGCGGGTTCGTTTGCGCTCTCGGGCACGCTCAGGCTCGTCAAGGACGGAGCGGGGACGTTCAAGGCGGCAAGGACCGGCCAGACGTATTCCGGCGGAACGCGCGTGGCGGCGGGGATCCTCAAGTACGGCGCAGAGCCTTCTCAAGGCATATTCGGCGCGCGGACGGGCGACGTGGCCGTTTCCGCGGGCGGAATCCTCGACGTGAACGGATTTGCGGGCTCGTACGGGCATCGGTTCTTTCTGGATGGCGGCACGCTCCGGAACACGGGCGGAAACCTGGACGTCGGCCTCGCGCAGCTCGGCGAAATCGGCCTAGGAGCGGATTCCGCGTTCGCGGCTTCGACCTCCTTCGGCCTTGTTGGAAGCGGCTACGCCGCGCATACGCTCGCGCTCGGCGGGAACAGGCTTGCCGTGGACATAGCCAGCGGAAAGTATTTCTACATCTGCAACATGACGATCGACGACGGAATGGTGGACGTCCTGAGCGGCGGATGGTTCGTCACCGGAAGATCATCCCCGATCGGCAGTTCCAACAACGACATAGTCGCCACGAACGTCGACTTCCGCGTCAACGCCGCTCTGGAGCTGAACGCGAAGATCAGGGCGCGGGACTACGAGGCCGCATACGGGTACAACTACAACAGCGGTTCGGCCGTGATCGAGGTGAACGGCACGTTCAGGCCGTCCGCGCACAACTACTTCCGCGGATGCACGATGATGGACGGATCGACCATCGATCTTTCGTCGCGCACGAACGCGCTGCCGCTAGTCTCGGCGTTCACGGGCGGCGCGAACACGCTGGGCTTCGAGGCGGAGAAGACGGTACGTATGAAGTTCGGCGGCTACGGCGTGACCAACCGGGAGCCGGTGATCAGCTGGGCGTCGAAGCCGGCCGGCATCGACGCCGTGAAGTTCAGGTCCGCGCCGGGCGAGATTGCGCGCGGCTTCGTTGCGAAGGACGATGGCCTGTACGTGGTATGCGGCTTCATGATCCTCGTGCGCTGACGCGCACGTTGAATCACGGAATGGACGAAGGAGGGACTAAATGAGCAGGATGGCCGACATGGTCGGGATGGGCGCGCTTGTCGCGGCCATAGTCTGCGCTGCGCCGGCGGCGCGCGCGGTGTCTCTGGAGGGCGCGTGGGAGATGTCCTACCGCTCCAACGCATGGAATTCGGCTGAATGCCCGAAGTTCAGGGGCGTCGTCGTTTCCAGGGCCGTGCCGGGGTTCTGGGAGGACATGGTTCCGGCGCTGCGCGCGGCGGGGATGAAGGACGCGTTCCGGATCAATCCCGCGTATGAGCGCCAGACGCTTCCAATGACCCAGTGGGCCAAGTGCACGACGCTGCCCAACATCTACGGCTGTTTCCTGTACCGCCGGGCGTTCACCCTGGACGAGCCGCCGCGGAGCCCGGCGTTCCTCGCGTTCGACTGCGTGCGCAACCAGGTCCACGCCTGGGTGAACGGAAGGTACGTGGCGTTCCGCCAGGGCTTCTCCACGCCGTTCGAGCTGCCGATTCCGGAGGGAGTCCTCCGCAAAGGGGAAAACGAGATCGTGCTCGCCGTCTCGAACAATCCGAACAAGGGGTACAACGGGTCCGACGTGAGCGGGCTCACGACGCGCGGGCTCTTCGAGTCCACCGGCGGAATCGACGGACGCCTCGAGCTGCGGTTCGCCAGAGACGGAATCCGCGACGTCTATGTGACTACGGCCAGAGATCTGAATACGTTCACCGTGCATGTCGAATGCCGCGGGCCGCAGACCGGGAAAGGATTCTCGTGGGAGATTCTGGACGGTGGAAAAGTTCTGGCGAAGGGCGAGGCGAATGGAGACTTCACGCTGCCGACGAAGGGTTTCGAGTTCTGGTCGCCCGAGAATCCCGTGCGCTACACGCTGGCGCTGTCGACGCGGGAAGGGAGGCGTTCGCAGAAGTTCGGCATACGCCGTCTCGTGCCGGACGGCGAGCGGATGCGCCTCAACGGAGAGCTGACGTATCTGCGCGGCGTCACGGAGCACTGCTATTTCCCGGAGACCGTGCATCTTCCGCGCGACCTCGCGTACTACCGCGCGATCACCGCCAAGCGCAGGGAGCTCGGGTTCAACTTCCTGCGCTTCCACACCTTCGTCCCGCCGGATGAGTACCTCGAGGCGATGGACGAGCTGGGAATCATGGTCCACATCGAATCGCCCAACTTCGTCCCGCTCGACGAATACGAGGCGATCATCCGCTTCGCGAGAAGGCATCCGTGCGTCGTCGCGTACTGCACCGGCAACGAGACGTGGATAGACGGAAGGGCGGAGAAGTATCTTGAATCGGTGGCGAAGCTGGTCCATGCCGGCACTGACGCGCTCTTCACGCCGATGAGCGCGATGCGCAACGTGGAGTACATGGTGAGGCGCGGCAGGGACACTGCGGACAGGCCGTTTCTGCACGTTCCGTCGCGCATGGCGCGGCTGGCCGCGTACTCCGACTACTTCACGTCGTACCAGCTCGGCGCGGTGTCGTACAATTCGCTGAACGGGGAGTCCGCCGAGACCATCGACGCCTGGGGCGACGCATACTGCGGAAAGCCGCGCACGATGCACGAGACCTGCATCGACGGCGGCTTCTGCGACATCACGCTGGAGAAGGACTACCCGAAGGACTCTCCCGTGGTGAAGGAGGGCGTGTTCTCGGAGGTGCGGCGGCATCTTCTGGAGCGCGGGCTCCTCGACCGCGCTCCCGCGTACGTGCGCAACTCGTGCGAATGGATGCGGCGGATACGCAAGTTCACTTTCGAGAAGGTGCGCTCGTCGCGCAGAACGGTAGGCTACGACTTCCTCGGCGACATCGACTCGCGCTGGCACACGTTCGGATACTCCGACGGCATGATGGACGAGTTCTACCGCATGAAGCCAGGAGAGACCGTCGAGAACGTGCGGCGCTACAACTCCGCGGCGGTTCTTATGTGCAGCCTCAGCAGCGACTTCAACTTCAAGGCGGGCGAGAAGAGGCGCGTGGCGTTCACCATCTCGAACTTCGCGGGCGATGCGAAGGACGCGACGCTGCGCGTGGCGCTTGTCGCGTGCCGGAGCGGGGATGGCTCTCGCGCAGAGGCGCAAAGAGGCGGAGAGCGTGCAGACTGCGTGTGGAGCGACGAGAGAAAGGCGGGGAATGTGGGAAACGGCGAGATCGCGGCGATCGGTGAGTTCGAGGTGCCGTTTCCGGCGTTGGATGCGCCGTGCAAGTATCTTCTCCGCGCGTCGTTCGCCGGCGGCGCGGTGAAGGCCGAGAACGAGTGGGAGGTATATGCCTTCCCGGCGGCAGGGCCATGCGTCCCGCGCGGCAGCGCTCCAGTCCGCGTCGTCTCCGACATCAAGAGGGACGACCTCCTTGCGGCGATGGGGCGCGGCGAGCGGGTGCTGCTGCTCGGGAAGGGGCCGTTCAAGTCGCTGCGGACGTCTTTCCGGATAGGCCTTGCGGGGCGCACCTCCGGGCACTATGCCACGGTGATCAAGCCGGGGCATCCCGCGCTGGAGGGAATGCCGCATGAGGGATTCTGCGGATGGCAGTTCAGGCGGCTGATGCAGGACGGCGCGGCGGTGCAGCTTGAGGCGGGAGTGCCGTTCGACCCGGTCATCGAGGTGGCGTCGTCCGACAAGTATCTGATCCGCCAGGCGATGCTCTTCGAGTACAGGGTGGGCGAGGGGCGGCTTCTCGTGTGCTCGTTCGCGTTCGGCGCGAACGACCCTGCCACGGCGTGGTTCAGGGCCAGGCTCGAGGCGTACGCGGCGTCGGACGCGTTCCGCCCGGCGCAGTCGCTCACGCCCGGCCAACTGCGCGCCGTCATCGACGCGCCGCTCTTTTCGGCGGATGTCAACCGGAACGTGGCGCTCAATCCCGACGACCCCGCGAGCTATGCGAAACGCATGGGGACAAGGGACAAGTTCCAGAGCCACTAGGCACTAGGCACTCAATATGATATAATCTCCTTTTCCACCGAAAGGAAACAATCAATGCTCATCACGAAAAAGGCTCTTGTAACCGGCGCAGCCGGATTTCTCGGCTCGCATCTCTGCCGTCGCCTCCTTGCCGACGGCTACGAGGTGACGGCGCTCGACAATCTCTTCACCGGCACAAAGGCCAACATCTACGACCTTTTCGGCAACCCCAAGTTCTCGTTCGTGCTGCACGACGTCACCCAGCCTTTCTGGGGACAGTTCGACGAGATATACAATCTCGCCTGCCCCGCCTCGCCCATCCACTACCAGAAGAACCCGGTCGAGACGACGAAGAGCTCCGTTCTTGGAATGATGAACGTGCTCGACCTCGCCCTCAAGACGAAGGCGCGCGTGCTTCACACGTCCACCTCGGAGATATACGGCGACCCCCTTGTGCATCCTCAGGTGGAGAGCTACTGGGGCAATGTGAACACGATCGGCATCCGCAGCTGCTATGACGAGGGCAAGCGCTGCGCCGAGACGCTTTGCGCCGACTACCGCCGCGAGTACGGCGTCGACGTGCGCATGGTGCGCATCTTCAACACCTATGGACCGAACATGCACCCCAAGGACGGCCGCGTGATCTCCAACTTCATCATGCAGGCGCTGCGCAACGAGGACATCACCCTCTTCGGCGACGGTTCGCAGACGCGCTCCTTCCAGTACTGCGACGATCTCATCAACGCCTTCCGCATCTACATGTCGCTCGAACGCGACGTCATTGACGACTTCATGCAGCGCCACAACCTCGGCGCCGCCGTCATCAACACCGGCAATCCCGGCGAATACACCATCCGCCAGCTCGCAGAGGAGACGCTGCGCTAGCTGCCGGAATCGACCTCCAAGCTCGTGTACGGTCCCATGCCGAAGGACGATCCCAAACGCCGCAAGCCCGACATCTCCCTCGCCAAGGAGCTGCTCTCCTGGGAGCCCAAGGTCCCTCTCCGGGAGGGCCTCGCCAAGACGATTGCCTACTTCCGCACGCTCGTCGACAGGCAGATCTGACCGCACGGCGAAGGCTGTCACATGCTGCTCCAGCAGGGGTGTGCATGCTAGAAGAAGAACGCGTGGGCCGTCCCTGCAGATTCTCTCATAATTGGCACTTGAATAGCGTTGGGGCTGTCCCCTCTTGGCCGTAAAGTGACAATCTTTAAGGGAAAGACAGAAGTGCAATGACGAAGACAGCAATCAAATACGCGCTCGTCGGATTGGCGGCGTCCTGCACGGCGGCGGCGCTGGCGGAGCCTGCAGCGCTACGGGAGGCCGCGATGCTGCTCGACGCATCGGACGGCAAGTCGCTCGTGCTGGGCACGGGCGGCCAGGTCGCGGAGTGGCGTTCGCAGACGGGCGGCGTCTCGGCAAGACCGGGGAAACGCCGCAGCCCGGTGTTCGGGCTTGACGCGGAAAAGCGTCCGTCCGTCGATTTCGGGAAGATGGGAAGCGACATGGACCTCTCCTTCCCGCGTGTCGTCGGAATACGCACCGTGTTCGCGGTGGGCAGGTTCGATTCCGCGATGGGCTGCCACGTGCTGTGCGACGGGAAGCAGTACGATTTCCACCGGGGCCGCAGCGGCGAATATGCGTCGGACGAATGGTCGAACGTCGCGAGAGTGTGGAACGGAACGCAGCAGATATACGACATCTTCAGGGAGAAGATGCCGTCAGACCGCGTCCTAGTGCTGTGCTACGAGGTGATGGATTCGCAGTGCGCGGCGGACAGGATCGCGTGCGACCGCGACCTCCCTCCGCCGGACGTGGGGCGCAGCGGCGGAAGGACGTTGTACGAGCTGGCCGTGTTCAAGCGCGTACTTTCCGACGAGGAGCGGCTTGCGATCTCCCGCCACCTTCTCGAGAAGTGGCGTGTCGCCGACGCCGCGCAGGCGAAGGCGCGCGTGCCGGAGGACTGGTCTGTCATAAAGCGTGACATCGACAACTGGAGCCGCATTCCCGGCCGGCGTTCCAACGCGCAGGCGGCCAACATACACGCCTGCATCCTGCCGGGCGACACCGACCCGCTTGCCGTCGTGCTGCGCCGCACGCGCGCGCTGCTCGACGACCTCTCCGGCGCCGGCGCCGACCTCGCCGCGGAGCGCGCGGAGCTCGCGTCGCTTTCGTCCGACGCCACGATCGCCCTGGACGAGGCACCGCGCGTCGCGCTCTTCGAGCGGGCGCTCGCGCTCAACCGGCGCGTCGCCCTCAAGAACCCGCTTCTGAGGGGAATCGACAAGATACTCTTCGCCACGCACGAGCCGACCGGCTTCTTCCACCGGCGCGACGGAACGCACATGTGCGACCAGTACTACGGCTTCCACGGCACGCAGAACGGACTGTCGCGCGGCGACGGGCTCTACATCCTCGAAAACCCGTTCTCCGACCATCCGACCGCCCGCAACATCATCGCCGGCAGGAAGATCGTGGAGGGCCTGTGGAAAGGGGCGACGCTCGACGGCTGTGCGATAATCTCGCCGGAGCTCGACTGGGACGCGAAGCGCGTCGCCTTCGCCGCGACCCGCGCCAAGAACCAGCTCGACAACTGGAACGAAGACACCTGCTACCACATCTTCACCTGCGCGCTGGACGGTTCCGACCTCCGGCAGATCACGCACGGCCCGTGGAACGACTTCGACCCGTGCTGGCTGCCGAGCGGGCGCATGGCGTTCATATCGGAGCGGCGAGGCGGTTACGTACGCTGCTCCAGCGACCGCCCCGTGCCGTCGTTCACGCTCTATTCCATGTTCGACGACGGCTCGGACATCGTGCGCCTCTCGCACCACGAGACGAACGAATGGCACCCCAGCGTGAACAAGGACGGCATGATCGTCTACACGCGGTGGGACTACGTGGACCGCGGCCACAGCCAGGCGCACCACGCCTGGACGACCTTCCCCGACGGGCGCGACCCGCGCGAGCTCAACGGCAACACGCGCCTTCACCACCACACGTCGCCGGAGATGGAGGCGAACGTGCGGCAGATTCCCGGCAGCGGGAAGTACGTCGCCACGGCCACGCCGCACCACGGCCCGTCGTACGGCTCGCTCATCACGATCGATCCGGCGATTCCAGACGACGGGGAGATGAGCTCCATCCGCCGCATCACGCCCGAACAGCCGTTCCCCGAAAGCGAACAGCGCGTGACCCGCAACGGATACAGATACTGCGGTTCCTACGCAACGGCGTGGCCGCTGAGCGAAAAATACTTCCTGTGCGTGTACGACCCGCGCGCGAACAGCATGTACGACGTCGCCATGCGCGGCCGGCGCTACGCGATCGCGCTCGTGGACGTCTTCGGCAACAAGACGCGGCTCTACGCGCATCCGACGATATCGTGCCTCGATCCGATCCCGGTCGTCGCGCGGAAGCGTCCGGCGGTGATTCCCCACAAGACGCTCGAGGGGCGTCCGGCGGACGCCGACGGGCGCCGTCCGGCGCCGATTCCCGCCGCCGAAATGCCGAAGACGGCGGAGATCGGGCTGGTAAACGTGTACGACACGCGCATTCCCTTCCCGACCAATGACCCCATCGTCGCGCTGCGCGTGTGGCAGCTCTTCCCCAAGACGGCGCCGCTGCAGCAGCGTCCATGGCTTGGCGCGGAGGCCCTGCTGGCCGGCCGCCAGTGCCTCGGCACGGTGCCGGTCGAGCCTGACGGCAGCGCGTACTTCACCGCGCCCGCGAACGTGCCGCTGTTCTTCCAGGCCCTCCGGGCCGACGGATGCGCCGTGCAGAGCATGAGAAGCGACACCTACGTGCATCCCGGCGAACGGCTCGTGTGCAGCGGCTGCCACGAGCCGAAGGAGAACGTGCGCCGCACCGCCCGCACGAACCTCCCGGCGGCGATGCGCCGCGCGCCGAGCAGGATGAAGCCCGCGCCGGAAGGCGCCGCGCCGTTCAACTACGCCCGCCTCGTGCAGCCCGTCCTCGACAGGAAGTGCGTGTCGTGCCACGGCGAGAAACGCGCCGCCAAGGCCCCCGACCTCCGCGCGGGCGACTGGCGCAGGGACAGATGGGGCTTTTCGACGAGCTGGAAGAACCTCGTGCAGCGCACGAACTACTACGCGCGCGACATGATCGACAGGAGGCGGTACGTGGACTACGCGTTCCACGAGCCCGCCTACACGACGCCCGGCAGGCACCTCGCGATCGACGCCCCGCTCAGGAAGATGCTGGACGCAGGGCACCACGGCGTGAAGCTCACGCCGGAGGAACGGGAGAGGCTGATAACGTGGATGGATTCCAACGGGCAGTACATCGCGCACGATCACAACCCCGAAGCCCAGCGCGACGGCAAGATCGTGCCGCCGTCGCTTGAGTGACCGGCGCCTTGCCGGCGCCG
The DNA here is from genome assembly GCA_017563185.1 of Kiritimatiellia bacterium. GTDB lineage: Bacteria > Verrucomicrobiota > Kiritimatiellia > RFP12 > UBA1067 > RUG572. Next base: position 15,057 of record JAFXIL010000160.1, read on the forward strand.
CGTTGTGCTACGTCGAAGCGCCGGGCCTTGCGGAGAAAGATGTGGCCGTGGGCTTGTTCCTGCGCTAGCGCAAGGGCGTTTCTCGCCCATGCGTTTTGAAATTGGAAACAACCAGAACAACTGGTAGCAACAACTTTGAGAGAGGTGCGCAGGTGCGAAGCGCTAACTGCGAAGCAGCCGCAAGGCCCCGTGCCCGTGCGCCAAAGGCAAGTTGTTTTAAATAGTTGTTTCCAATCATCAGAAGGCTCGGCGGCGAATTTCGCAGATGCGCCCACGTTCCTTTTACGCTCAAAAGACTATACCACATTCTGCGAGGATATGGTATAATGTATGAACTCACAAACCAAGAAAGGTTCCATCAATGTCCATAAAAACTTCTGCAGCTCTTCTGCTGGCCGCGTTGTGCGCGTTGGCCGTCTCGGCCGACACCATCGTGTTCAAGGGAGGTTCCCGCATCGAAGGCGAGGTGCTGAGCATCGCCGGCGGCGAGATCAAGTTCAAGTCCGACGACCTGGGCGAGCTCACGGTCAAGGAGGAGAAGGTTGCCTCGCTCGTCACCTCCAAGGCGAGCAAGGTGCAGTATAAGGACAACACAGTCTCCGAGGGCGTGCTGGCCAAGCAGAACGACGCCTACACCCTCGCCGGCAAGCCGATCGACATGAAGCAGGTCAAGGCCGTCAACCCCGAGCCCGAGAAGTGGCACGGCAGCGCCAACCTCAGCGGCTCCCTCGCCCGCGGCAACACCCGCAGCGAGAAGGCCAGCGTTGTCGCGGACGTCAACCGCCGCTGGGACAAGGACCGCCTGACCGGCGACTTCGGATACTACTTCGCGCAGAACGGCACCACCCGCGACAACAAGGAGAAGACCGAAGACCGCATCGACCTTGGCGCGCAGTACGACCACTTCTGGGTGACGAAGGCCTATTCCTACATCAACGGCCGCTACGAGCGCGACGGCATCAACGATCTGCAGTACCGCTACCGCGCCGGCACGGGCCTTGGCTACCAGTGGCTTGAGAAGTACGCCCACGAGCCCACCGGCAAGTGGTCGTTCAACCAGGAGGCCGGCCTCACCTACATCAAGGAGAAGTACGAGCACGTGAGCGACGACGACCGCTGCGCCTTCCGCTACTCCCACCACCTCTCCTGGAATCCCCGCTGGATCGCGAAGCTCGCCTTCACGCATAACTTTGAGTACCTGCCCGACGTGGGCGACTGGGCGGAGAAGTATCTGATCGACACGGACGTCGGCTTCACCTACGAGCTCGCCGCCGCCTGGCAGCTCATGGGCAAGTTCGAGTGGGACTACAACTCCGACCCCGCCCCCCACACCAAGTCGAGCGACTTTCGCTACATGCTCGGCCTTGGCTACAAGTGGTAGCGCGCGCCACGCGCGCTTCTGGCCTTGAGCGGGAAGCAGAAGCCCAATGAAGATCGCCATCTGCTATCCGCCGCTGCCCAGCGAAAAGGGCGTTCCGCTACTTTCGCAGAACAGGCAGTTCCAGTGGTTCTCGCGGCCCACCTATATCTTCCCCGTCGTGCCCGCAACGGCCGCGACGATGTTGAAGAAGGCGGGCCACGAGGTTTTCTGGCTTGATGGCATCGCCGAGGAATGGACGCCCGAGGAGTTCGAGCGCCGCCTTGGCGAGTGCAGTCCCGACCTGGTGGTGATGGAGACGAAGACGCCCGTCGTGAAGCGCCACTGGAAGTGGATATCCGAACACAGGTCTTCCGCAACAGGCACACGCTACGTTCTCGTGGGCGACCATGTGACGGCGCTTCCCGACGAGACGATGGCGGCGTGCCCCGTCGATTATGTGCTGACGGGCGGCGACTGGGACTTTCTACTGAAGAACCTCGTGGAGGCCGGCTTCGATCCTTCGAAGTTCGAACCGGGCATTTGGTATCGCGACGGCGGCGAGGTGAAGAACACCGGACGCTTCCGTCTCGACCACGATCTCAACTCCGCGCCGTGGATCGACCGCGACCTGGTCCACTGGCGCCTCTATGCCGAGAAGAACGGAAACTTCCGCCGCACGCCAGGCACGTACGTGATGAGCGGACGCGACTGCTGGCACGCGAAATGCACGTTCTGCAGCTGGACCACTCTCTACCCGAAATACCGCACGCGCAATCCCGTGGACGTGGTGGACGAGCTGGAGATGCTCGTCTCGAAATACGGCGTGTGCGAGGTGATGGACGACTCGGGCTCCTTCCCCGTGGGGGACTGGCTCAAGACCTTCTGCAGCGAGGTGATCCGCCGCGGCCTCCAGAAGAAGCTGCGCATAGACTGCAACATGCGCTTCGGGCGTCTCACGTTCGAAGACTACAGGCTGATGCGCCGCGCAGGCTTCCGCCTGGTGCTCTTCGGCGTGGAGAGCGCCAACCAGGCGACGCTAGACCGTTTCGTCAAGGCCTTGAAGGTCGAGGACGTGGAGAAGGGCGCCGAGTGGGCCCACCGCGCCGGGCTTGACGTGCATCTCACCTTCATGTTCGGCCACGCGTGGAGGGCCCCGCCGAGATCGAGAACACGGTGCGTCTCGCGCGCCGCATGCTCGCGAAGGGATGGGCCTCCACTCTCCAGTGCACCATCACCATCCCCTATCCGGGAACGCCGCTCTTCCGCGAGCTGAAGGAATCCGGTGGTCTCACGACGCTTGACTGGGACGAATACGACATGCGCCGCCAGATCACCAAGACGCCCCTTGCGAGCGAGGCCGACCTGAAGCGCGCCGTTCGCCGCGTCTATGCCGGCTTTTTCCAGCCCGAGGCCCTGCTGCGCCGTCTCTTCTCCTTCCGCGCGCTCTTCGACTTCAGCTTCTGGTATCGCGGCCTTCGCGCCGTCATCGGCCATCTGCTCGACTTCGGCGGAGGTGGGCGGTGAGCGGGGAGAACATCATAGAGGTGGAGCATCTAGACGCTGGATATCCCGGCGTGAAGGTGCTTGAGGACGTCAACTTCACGGTGGCGAAGGGCGAGGTGTTCGCGCTTCTCGGCGGCTCCGGCTGCGGGAAGTCCACCATCATGAAGCATCTTATCGGCCTCAACCCCGCGATCGCGGGAACGATCAGGATAGACGGGCTTGAGATGAACGGCGAGAACCACGAGCGCATACTGCGGCGAATCGGCGTGATGTACCAGAGCGGCGCGCTGTTCGGGTCGATGAGCGTTATCGAGAACGTGATGCTGCCGCTGGAGGAGTTCACGCGCCTGCCCGCCGCAGCGCGCCGCACGCTTGCGCTGATGCAGCTGGAGCTTGTGGGCCTTAGGGACGCCGCCGACAAGATGCCCGCGGACCTCTCCGGCGGCATGAAGAAGCGCGCCGCCATCGCGCGCGCGATGGCGCTCGAGCCGGCGATACTCTTTCTCGACGAGCCAAGCGCGGGGCTCGATCCTGTGACCTCCGCCGCGCTCGACGACCTCATCCTGCGCCTGCGCGAGACGCGCGGCGTCACGTTCGTGGTGGTTACCCACGAGCTGCCCAGCATCTTCAGCATAGCGGACCGCTGTGCGATGTTCGACCGCGCGCGCCACGCCATGGTGGCCCTTGGCCGCCCCGCCGAGCTGCGCGACTCGTGCGCCGATCCCTTCGTGCGCCGTTTCTTCAACAGAGGGAAGGGCTGAATCCCCGACATCGATGAACGATAAATGAAAGCCAGCAGCCACATGAAAACCAGCACGTTCCTCATCGCCGCCGCCGCGTCGCTTGCGGCCTTTGCCGTTCATGCGGCAGGCGGCATAGACTTCCAGAAGCTCATCGACGATGCCGCCAAGAGGGGCGGCGGGCGCGTGGTCGTGCCGGCTGGCGTTCACGAGACGAAGTCGCTGCGCCTTAGAAGCCATGTGGAGCTGCATCTCGAGAAGGGCGCGGTGCTGCGCGGCAGCGTGAAGCACGAGGACTATTTCGAATTTCCAGTGGAGGTGTGCGCCGTGCGGCCCGAGTCGTCCGGGCTCGTTCTCATCTACGCCTGGGACGAAGAGGACATCGCCATCACAGGCGAGGGCATGGTGGACGGGCGCGGCCCCGAATTCTTCCCCGGCCGCGACATGAGTCCGTCGTTCCGCGGATTCTGGCCGAAGCCCGTTCTGCCGCGTCCCAGAGAGGTGCAGCTCGTGCGCTGCCGCAACGTGCGCCTACAGGGCGTGACGTTCAAGGACTCTCCGGGCTGGACGATGCTCATACGCCTTTGCGAGAACGTCTTTGTGGACGGCATACGCATCGAAAGCGACCAGCGCGTGATCAACTCAGACGGAATCGACTTTGACGCGTGCCGCCGTGTGCGGGTGGGGAATTCGTATTTCAAGACGGGCGACGACTGCCTTATTCTCCGCGCCATGCGCGAGAAGCAGGGCGACGCCGCCGTGTGCGAAGACGTGGTCGTGTCGAACTGCGTGCTCAACAGCGCCTGCCAGACGATCCGGATAGGATGCTCCAGCGACGACACCATACGCAACGCAGTCTTCAAGGACATCCGGGCGACGGGGGCGAACGGGATATTCTTCGACTACCCGGCGCGCTACGTGCGCGCGTACGACGAAGGCTACATGTGCGTGTCGAACCTCGTGTTCGACGGCTATGTGGGGGCGCAGCGCGGCTCTGCGATTCAGATCGTGGTGGAGGAGGGCGTGAAGATACGCGGCGTGAGAGACGTCACGTTCCGCAACTTCGACGTGAAAAGCGCGCGGCCGCTGCGGTTCATCGGCAATGCCGATTCGCCGATCGAAGGGCTGCGCTTCGAGAACGTGACGGTTAACGGCAAGAGGCAGCCAGATGGCGCCGTGGCGCCGCAGATGCGGCCGTCGCGTACGCTCAGGCGCGTGGGGAGCTGGAGCTGGGAGGCGATGAGCGAGTCGGGCTTCCGAATTCGCGACCCGTTCATCCTGGCCGATGGAGGGCACTACTATCTCTACGAGTCCAAGCCGTGGTCCGGGGGGCATGGCGTTGCCGTGCGGCGCGGCGCCGACCTTATGACGTGGACTGGCAGGGAGCCTGCGATGACGCTTCCGCAAGGCGTGCGCTCGACCGCCGTATGGGCGCCGGAGGTCCACCGCTTCGGCGGAAAGTACTGGATGTTCGCCACGATCACGGAGAAGAAGGGCACCCGGCCCATGGCGCCGATGGGCGAAGGCGTGAAGGAGCAGAACCTGGTGCCGCGCGGCACGTGGATATTCCGCGCAGACAGGCCAACGGGACCGTTCACGCCGGTGAAGACGGGGCCAGTGCCGCCGGCTGAGCTGCAGACGCTTGACGGAACGCTCTACGTAGAGGACGGTAAGCCGTACATGGTCTATTGCCACGAGTGGTGCCAGATGGGAAACGGCACGATCGAGTATGCCCCGCTCGCGCCGGGATTCGCGTCCTTCCTTGAGCCGCCCAAGACGCTTCTTGACGCGCGCAGCGCCATGAATGGAGCTGGCAATGTCACCGACGGCCCGTTCTTCCACCGCTCCGAGAAGACCGGGCGGCTCTATCTGATCTGGTCTAACTTCATAGGCGGGCATGGGTACTGCGTGCTTGTGCGCTCGTCGCCTTCGGGAAAGATCGCCGGGCCGTGGACGAAGGACGAGATACTCTTCGGAAGGGACGGCGGGCATGGCATGATCTTCAAGGGCCTTGACGGCAGGCTGCGGCTCACATTCCATCAGCCCAACTCTGCTCCCGGCGAACGGATGAGGATATTCCGGCTCTTTGACGACGGCGAACGGCTTTCCGTCTCTGCCGACTAGATGATTCCGCCGGCGCACCCTTGACCGCGTGGACGAATTGTGGCATACTAATCTCCAGAGAGGATCAAAGAGAACATGTCAAACGCTTCGGAGACAAGCTACGCGAAGATAGGCTTCTTCATCGTATTGGGCGTTGCGCTCACGGCCGGCGTGCTCGTGCACATAGGCGGCCTTGGCGCGAAGAACAGCGAATTTCTGGTGGAGACGTTCTTCTCGGATCCCGTGTCGGGCCTCGACGTGGGAAGCAGCGTGAACTTCCGCGGAGTGCGCGTGGGATCGGTGAGGCGCATCACGTTCATAGGTGCGCAGTACGGCGACGCGGCGGCGGCGGACATGCAGAAGATATACGTGGAGATGGCGATCGACTCGCGCCTCTTCCGGTTCGGCGATTCGCAGCGTCCGCGCCAGGTGGTGGAAAGCCTTGTGGCAAAGGGGCTGCACGCGACGGTGTCGGCCTCGGGCGTCACGGGGCTATCCCGCATAGAGCTGAACTTTCCCAAGGGAGAGCTGCGCGAGGAGCGCCCGTCCTGGCGCGCCGAGCATCCCCTGATACCGCCCGCGCCGTCGATTCTCCAGAGCGCGGCCGACTCGGCCACGCAGGTGCTCAACCAGCTTAACAAGATGGACTTCGCGGCTGCGTACAGCAATCTTCTCGCCATCGCGCAGAGCGCAGGCACGACGCTCGACAACTTCAACACGGTGCTCACCGGCGAGCAGGGAGGAATTTCGGAGATCGTGCAGAACGTGCTCGACGCCTCCGTTGCCATCCGCGACTTCGCCGAGCAGATACGCAGCAACCCATCCTCGCTTCTGCGCTCCAGCACGCCGAACGAGCTGCCGGAGACGAAGAGATGAGCGCGCCTTCACATACGGTCGGACTCGTCTCGCTGGGCTGCGCGAAGAACGCCGTGGACCTCCAGGTGATGGCGGGCCACCTTGTGGGCGCGGGCTTCGCGCTGGCGCCGGTGCCAGACGAGGCGGACGTCGTTCTCGTGAACACGTGCGCCTTCATCGAGCAGGCGCGCGAGGAGGCCGTAGCCGAGATTCTGCGCGCGTGCGAGCTGAAGGCGCGCGGCCTCTGCCGTGCCGTCGTGGTGGCGGGCTGCTTCGTTCAGCGATACGGCGCCGAGCTTGCGGAGAGGTTTCCCGATGTTGACGCCTGGCTGGGCGTCGATTCGATCGACCGCGTTGTGTCCATCGCCAAGAAGGCGCTTTCCCGCAAGCCCGCCAAGGCGGCGCTATGCTCCTTCGCGCCCGGCCTCCCGAAGCGTCTTTTCGAGCCGCCGGTTCCGGCGCTGCGCCTCACCGGCCAGGCGTTTGCATACCTCAAGATCGCCGAAGGCTGCGCCCACCGCTGCGCCTACTGCGCCATCCCGTCGATCCGCGGGCGCTACCGCTCGCGCCGCATGAGCGCGCTCGTGCGCGAGGCTGAGGCGCTTGTAGCCACCGGAGTGCGCGAGATAAACGTGATCGCGCAGGACCCGATGCTCTACGGCGTGGACCTCCCCGCGCGGCGCGGCGGCGCGCGCACGACGATAGTCGACCTCCTCCGCCGTCTCGACGCCATCGAAGGCGACTTCTGGATACGCGTGCTCTACTCCTACCCAAGCGAGATCACGCCCGACTTCCTCGAGTGGATGAACACCTCCCCGCACGCGGCGAAATACGTGGACGTGCCGCTGCAGCACACCGATCCGCGCATCCTAAAGGCGATGGCCCGCGGCTCGGCGGTGGAGGCCACGCTGAACGCCGCCGAGCGAATCCGCGCTGCGGTGCCGGGCGTGACGCTGCGCACAACCGTGCTGACGGGCTTTCCGGGAGAGACGCAGGAGGCGTTCGACAAGCTGCTTTCGGACGTCAAGTGCATGAAGTTCGACCATCTGGGCGCGTTTGCCTTCTCGCCCGAGGAGGGCACCGCCGCGGCCGAGATGGACGGGCGCCCGCCGCTCGCCGTCGCGCGCAAACGCGAACGCGCCGTGATGTCGGCGCAGAGGCGCGTGTGGGCGGCTAAGGCCAAGACGTTCGTGGGCGGCGAATTCCGCGCGCTTGTGGTGGCGCCGGGAGTGGCGCGCCTCGAGAGCCAGGCGCCTGACGTGGACGGCGTGACGTATCTTGCGAAGCGTCCGCGCAGGCCAATGCCGAAGGTCGGCGAGTTCGTGCGCGTTCGGATCACCGCCGTCCAGGGCTACGACTTCGAGGCCATGCCCTTGTGAAGCAAGACGCCAAGAGCGTAAAGTGCATCGGTTCGTCGTTGACGCTTTCCGGCGACGCCACGATGACGGGCGGCGGGTCCTAGTGCGCCCACGCGCCAGGATCGCTGCGCTCGCCGGCTGACAATCGGGCCGTTTTTTGATATAATTGGCGCATGGACATCTTCAACATCGCCAAGTCGGAAGACGGGCTCTCGCCCGCCGAGATCGAGCGTTCGCTCGAGCAGGCCCTTGAAGGCCGCACGCTGCGCAACGTTCTAATACTGCCGCCGGACTTCACGCGCTTCCACTCGAACGCCGGGTTCATCACACAGGCGCTCTACCGCATGCTCACGGCGCGCGGCGTCAACGTGGACGTCTTGCCCGCTCTCGGCACGCACGTGCCCGTGAGCGCCGAGCAGTGGGGCGCCATGTTCGGCGACATTCCATACGGAAAGATGATCGTGCACCACTGGCGCACCGACGTGGTCAAGATCGGCGAAGTGCCGCGCGAGGCAGTGGAGGAGATATCCGGCGGCCTCTGGCACACGCCGCTCGCCGTCGAGGTGAACAGGCTCGTGATGGATCCGAAGTACGATCTCGTGGTCTCGCCCGGGCAGGTGGTGCCGCACGAGGTGATCGGCATGGCCAACCACGCAAAGAACCTGTTCGTGGGCGTTGGCGGCTCGCAGATGATCAACTGCTCCCACATGATCGGGGCGGTGTGCGGCATGGAGCAGGCGATGGGGCGCGACCACACGCCCGTGCGCCGCCTCTTCGACTACGGCCTCGAGCACTTCCTGGCAGACCGCCCGATTCTCTTCTGCCTCACAGTGACCACAGCGCCCGGCGGGAAGATCCGCACGCACGGCCTCTTCATCGGCGAAGGGCGCAACTGCCTCACCGAGGCCGTGAAGCTCGCGCAGCAGAAGAACATCGACTACGTGGAGCACGGCCTGAAGAAGTGCGTGGTGTACCTCGATCCGGGCGAGTTCACGTCCACATGGCTCGGCAACAAGGCCATCTACCGCACGCGCATGGCGATGGCCGATGAAGGCGAGCTCATAATCCTCGCGCCTGGAGTGCGCCACTTCGGCGAGGACGAGACGGTGGACCGCCTGATCCGCAAGTACGGATACCGCGGCCGCCTCCACACGCTCGAGGTGTTCGAGAAGCCGGAGAGCCAGGACCTGCGCGACAACATGGGCGCCGCCGCGCACCTCATACACGGCTCGTCCGACGGACGCTTCACCATCACCTACTGCGTGAAGAACATCACCAAGGCCGAGGTGGAGGGCGTTGGCTTCAGGGCGGCCGACTACGACGAGATGGCCGCGAAGTACGATCCCGCCAAACTCGCCTACGGCTACAACACCGTTGACGGCGAAGAGGTGTACTTCATCCCCAACCCCGCTCTCGGCCTCTGGATCAACCGCGAGCGTTTCAGCTGATTTCGTCCAGGAGAAGTTCAAGTCAAGAAGGAAAAAGACATGCCAAGCCTAGCAGACATGCGCACGAAGGCCAAGGAAGCCGGCCTGATGAAACTCGACAAGCTCATCGCTACGCGCCAGAGGATTCCCGACTGCACGATTCCGATACCGATCAAGGAGCTGTGCGAGCGCTACGAGAAGCTCTACACGGGCTGCATCAACGACGTGATGCGGGAGCTCACGCTCCTCAACCAGAACCTGCCGAGCGACATCATGCCGCTTCGCGACGAGATGGTGGTGTGCGGAGAGGCGTTCTGCGTGAAGAGCGCGCCCAACGTGATGATAGAAGGGGAGATGACGTTCCGCGCGCAGATGCTCGACGAGTTCAAGCCCAACGGCGTGGTGGTGTGGGATACGTCGGAAGACACCGAAGCGTCGCTCTGGGGCGGCGTGATGACGGCCACCGCCATAACGAAGGGCATACGCGGCGCGGTGATAGCGGGCGGCATACGCGACACGAAGCAGATTCTCGAGCAGAACTTCCCCGTGTTCTACAAGTACCGCACGTCCAACGGCTCGCTTGGCCGCTGCATGATCACCCACTACCAGGTGCCGGTGCGCATCGGCAAGGTGACGGTGCGCCCTGGCGACATCATCTTCGGCGACATCGACGGCGTGCTGTGCATCCCGCGCGAGATCGCCTACGACGTGCTGCTGCGCGCCGAGGGCATCGAGCGCAACGAGGTGGACATCTTCAGCTGGGTGCGCCAGGGCGACACGATAAGCGAGATCATCGACAAGGGCGGCTACTTCTGATGGCCAAGGCTATGCGTTGCCCTTGGGCGTGACTTGTGATATACTACTTGCTCTCCGGCGACGGGAGGAGGAGACAGCATGAATTTGACGAAAAGAGACTTTCTCAGGATGACCGGCGGCGCGGCGCTTGCGGGCGCGGCGGCGCCCTGCCTTGCGGCGAAGGGCGCGCCACACGGCGGGCGCAAGGTGCGCATAGCGGCGATCGGCACGGGCGGGCAGGCCGGCGGCGATCTTCACGCGTTCCTGCGCACGGGAATGGCGGAGATAGTGTGCGCGGCCGACGTGTACGCCCCCGCCATGGACTGGCTCAAGAAGGAGCAGCCGAACGCGAAGCTGTACAAGGACTACCGCGTGATGCTGGCCGACTTCGCGGGCAAGTTCGACGCCGTCACCGTTGTGGTGCCGGACCATTCGCACTGCGTGGCGTTCCTCGAGGCCGTGAAGTACAAGGTGCCAGTGTTCTGCGAGAAGCCGCTCGGCCATACGTTCGCCGAGACGGTGGCGATGATGCGCGAGGCGAAGAAGGCGGGGATCATCACGCACGTGGGTATGCAGGGCAACTCGTTCCCCAGCACGCAGACGCTGCGCGAGTGGGTGGAGAGCGGCGAGCTGGGGCAGGCCCAGGAGGCGCACCTCTACTGCAACAGCGTGAGGTTCTTCTACTGCGATCCGCCGGAGTTCTTCAACACGCACGTGCCTGAGCCGGAAGGTCTCGACTGGGACCTCTGGCAGGGGCCGGCCCTGCGCCGCCCCTACTTCAAAGGCGTTGCGCCGGGCGGACGCTGGCGCAACTGGTATCCGTACGGCGAGGGCTGCCTCACCGACTGGGTGTGCCACATCCTAGGCCCGCTCGTGACCGCGCTTGATCTGGATCTGCCGACGGCGGTGACGGTGGACGCGCCGGGATTCGACCCGGCGAAGACGCCGCATTCCTTCCCTGTCAATCCGCGCTACAAGTTCGAGTTCCCGGCGAAGGGCGGGCGCGCCGCGTTCACGGCGTACTGGTACGACGTGAACCGCACCGCGCCGCGTCCGCCGGCCCTTGAGGCAGACCAGGCGTTCGAGCCGCTGAAGCACGGATGGTCCGGCGCGTGGCTCAAGTGCGAGAAGGAGACGATCATGTACGGCTCGCACGGCGCGAGCGGCGTGCGCATCGTGCCGCATGCGCGCATGCGCGCGTTCAAGCGTTCGCCGCAGAAGTACCCGCGCGTGCGCAACCACTATGCCGAGTTTCTGCAGGCGGTCCTCGAGAAGAGGCCCGCGAACACGCCGTTCGAGCTGGCCGGCAAGGTGTCGCTGATGGGGCTTCTGGGCACGGCGGCAACGCGCTTCCCCGGGAAGCGGCTTGAGTTCGACGCCGCGAAGATGCGCTTCTCGAACTGCGACGCGGCGAACGCGCTCTTGAAGCCAGAGTGGACGAAGGAGGCCATGGAGGCGTACGGGGCGGCGCTCTGACGAAGAGGGCGCGGCGAAGAGACGGGGAGTGACGGCGATGATGACGATCTACAAGTGGGAGAACGGCGGCCTCAAGGAGGCCGACTGCTTCGGGCCGTCGTGCTGGATCAATCTCGCGGAGCCGTCCACCGCCGAGCTAGAGCAGGTGCTCAACTTCTCGCAGGTGCCGCGCGACTTCCTCACCGACCCTCTCGACCGCGAGGAGCGACCGCGCTACGACAGCGACGACGGCACGCATCTCGTGATTGTGCATGTGCCCCTGCCAGTGCGCGGCGACGAGGACGACGAGAGCGTTCTCCCCTACGAGACGCTGCCTCTCGGCATTGTGCTGTTCGGCCAGTGCGTGATAACGATCTGCTCGCAGACGACGCCCGTCACCGGGGCGTTCCTCGACCAGATACGCCGCGTGTGCCCGCCCAAGGAGAGCAACAGGTTCATGTTCCGTCTGCTGTGGCACGCGGCGGTGCTCTTCCTGCGGTATCTGCGCGACATGCATGCGAAGATCGAGGACCTCGAGGATTCGCTGCACGAGTCCATCTCGAACGAGGTTCTGCTGAAGCTGCTCACCTTCCAGAAGTCGCTCGTGTACTTCACGACGTCCCTCAAGGCCGACTGCATCATCATGAACCGCCTCTCCCACGTGCGCCAGCTCAACCTCTCGGAGGACGACACCGACACCCTCGACGACGCCGCCGTCGAGTTCCAGCAGGCCCTCGAGACCGCTACCATCCACTCGAACATCCTCAACGGCACCCTCGACACGTTCGCCTCTCTCATCAACAACAACCTCTCGAACGTGATGAAGTACATGACGGCCGCGACGATCCTGCTCGCCGTGCCCACCGTCATCACGAGCGCCTACGGAATGAACATAGACCTTCCGGGCCAGCATCAGGCGCACATGTTCGCGATCCTCACGGCAATATCGTGCGTCCTCGCCGTGGGAATCATAGGGCTTCTCTTCTACCTTTACAAGAAGCGCGTCTTCTAGCCGCCGCGCGCCACGGAGCAGAACCATGAGCCAGTCAAAGAGAGTGGTCGCCATCGTAGGGCGGCCCAACGTGGGCAAGAGCGCCCTCTTCAACCGCATTGCGCGCCGCCGCATCGCGATCGTGTTCGACCAGCCAGGCGTCACGCGCGACCGCGTGGCGCGCGAGGTCGAGGTGAACGGACAGCGCTTCCTGCTCGTGGACACGGGCGGACTCGCCTTCGACCGCACGCCGGGGAGCGA
>JAFXIL010000161.1 GCA_017563185.1 Kiritimatiellia bacterium
CCCGCGAAGCGCGCCGCCGCGATCGTGCAGGCCGTCACGAACTGGCAGGATTCGAAGCTGCTCGCGAAACTTTCCGAGAACCTTGGCCCCGCAATGGTCGGCATCAATGCAGACGAAATCGAGACCATAATGGAAGAGCGCGGGAAGTAGTGTAATGTTGCCAATGTGAAAATGTTGCCAATGGCCAATACCCAATGGCCAATTGGAAAATGACAATTTTCATGTGGAGTCGCGTGATGAAAGTTGGAGTTCTTGCAGTACAGGGGGCGTTTGCCGAGATGGAGGCGTACTGGCGTGCGCAGGGTGCGGAGGTGTTCGAGATCCGGCAGCGCGCGGATTTGGAACGAGGCATGGACATGCTGGCGCTGCCTGGCGGCGAATCGACCGTACAGGGCAAGCTGCTGAAGGACCTCGGTCTGTTCGCGCCGCTGAAGGAGCGCATCGACGGCGGACTTGCCGTGTTCGCCGTCTGCGCAGGGCTGATTCTGCTCGCGGAAAAGATCGAAGATCCCGGCAGCCGAGACGCCACTCGTCCTGAGACATGGTTCGGCGTTCTGCCCGTCACCGTGCGGCGCAACGCCTACGGGCGCCAGCTGGGCAGCTTCAGGACAGTTGGCATGTTCGATGGCCAGCCGGATGTGCCGATGACGTTCATCCGCGCGCCGGCCATCACCGCCGTTTCGCCGGATGTCGAAGTGCTTTCAACCTTTGACGGCGCGCCCACCGCCGTCCGCTGGCGCAGCATAACCGCCTTCACCTGGCATCCAGAGCTCAACTGACAATCTCCTATCTACAGCGAATCCATTCAATGCAAAACCAGACCACGACACTTCAGGACGCGCTCGACACGCGCTTTTTCGCACCGCTGCGCCGGCCGCGCACGCGGCGCGTGGGCGTTGAGCTTGAGTTTCCCATTTGGAACCGCACGCCTGGCACGGCAACTGACTTCGCCGCCGTCCATGCGGCGACGGACGACTTCCTCTCCCGCTTTCCCTTCTCCTAGCAGGAGCGCGACACGGCGAGGTGCTCTACGCGCACTGCAACTTCAGGGACACGCTGCATGTCTGGCGCGATGCGGACTCCGTGGCGTTCTCGACGCACCCGCTCACCATCGGTACGTGGGCCCCCGTGCAATTCACGAGCCTCGTCGCCGCGAAGGACGGCGAGATTGTCCGCACGTCGCCGCCACACGGCAACGAGTACATCTACAACCCGGAAGACTACCGTCTCGCGTACATGAATTTCGCGCGGCTGTAGTGCCCAGCGGCAAGATATGGTAAAATAATACCCGTCATGAAGACAAAAGAGAGTTCCACAACGGCAGGTCACTGCCTGGGCGAGAAAATGACACGCCTCCGTTCGGCGCTGCGCGGCATGGGCAGCGCGGTCGTGGCGTTTTCGTCGGGCGTCGATTCCACGTTCCTTTTGCGCGTGGCGCACGAAGAGCTGGGTGACCGAGCGGTCGCGGTCACGGTTCGTTCCTGCACATTTCCCAGGCGCGAGCTCGACGAGGCTATGGCGTTCTGCCGCCTGGAGGGGATTCGCCATGAGGTGGTAGACACGAGCGAACTGGACATTCCTGGATTCGCGGAGAATCCGCCTGATCGGTGCTACCTGTGCAAGAAGTCGATATTCGGAAAGATCATGGCGTTTGCAGAGGCGAACGGGTTTGCGGCGGTGCTTGAGGGATCGAACAAGGACGACGACGGCGACTATCGCCCGGGGATGCGCGCAATTATGGAACTCGGCGTGAAGAGCCCGCTTCACGACGCTGGCCTCACGAAGGCGGAGATCCGCGCCTTGTCGCGCGAATTGGGGCTTCCCACTGCTGAGAAACCCTCCTTTGCCTGCCTAGCCTCGCGTTTCCCGTACGGAGAGCGCATCACCGCCGCAGGGCTTGAGCGCGTGGAGCGCGCCGAGCAGTGGCTGAGGGATTCGGGTCTTGGCCTTACGCAGCTTCGAGTTCGTTCGCACGGCGACCTTGCGCGCATCGAGGTGCCGCCGGGCGATATTCCGCGCGTTGCCGCGCGTGCGGATGAAGTAGCCGCGGCGTTCAAGCGCTTCGGCTTCGCCTATGCCACCCTAGACCTTCAGGGCTACCGCACCGGCAGCCTCAACGAAACGCTAAATTTTGACAGTGCACGCGAGGCTGTGGTATAATTATGTGTGTCTGAAGTTTTTATTTGCTCATGAACAAAGCGCAGAAAACGATTATCGTCGCACTCGTGCCGTTGCTGGCATGGGGAGGAACTTTGATACCATGTCCTGATTGTGGGCGCGAGGTGTCGAAGCGGGCGCTGATGTGTCCGAACTGCGGCTGCAAGGGCGAGGTGATTGCCGAGGAGGCGGTACGGCTTGCGAAGGCCGAGGAACCGCCGCCGCCCGACGACGCGATCCTTGCCGATTTCGGTGACCGCAAGGAGCGCGCGACGCCCGTCATGTTCGGCGAGAAGCCCTACGCCGTTCTGCCGCTTGAAAAACTTGTCGGACTCAAGACGATGACGTTCTCGTTCGTCTCGACCAACGCGCCGATCAACTATGCGTCGATCGAGGTTGCTAACGCATTGCCGCTTGTCAGATTCGGGATAAGCGAAACGAACCTGATTTTCAAGGCGGAGGCCGATGTTGCGCCGAATCAGGAATGGCAGAAGATTTCACCGATGCGTCTCAAAAGGAACGCCGAGAAGATGTTGAAGGAAAGGACCGCGAAATGAA
>JAFXIL010000162.1 GCA_017563185.1 Kiritimatiellia bacterium
GAGCGACCGCGCGTCGTCGCTGATTCCCATTGTCGGCGACGGCAGCGCGTTCACCGCCATCGGGAAGGTCACACTTGCCGCGACTGCCGCCGCGGACATCACGTTTTTCAACGACTTGAACGGCATACAATGCTCCTTGATTAGAGGCCACGGCTGCGGAGAACCCTTTTCTCCCCAAACCTGTCCTATAATTTAGCATTTTTTTTTATCTGCCGTCAAGTGGCGAATTTACTGGACTATCCCCAAACTGCAAAACGGCTGGCGAGGCGACCCCGCGCCGAGCTGGCGCGCAGATGCCTGTCGTCATTGGTTTAGCCGCACTGCGGCATTTCCGGGCACGTCTACTGTAGTGCCAGTTCCAGCTGGCACGGTTCTTCCGGCTCCTCGTCCGGCCCGTCGAGGCCGTTCCACCTGCCGTGGCGCGTGAACAGGCGGCAGACGCCGTCGGCTATGGCGTAGAAGAAGAACTCCGGCACCTCGAACATGCGCCTGGACACGCGCTTGACGTGGTCCGAGAGCACGGCGAGCTTCTCGCGCAGTCCGAGCCACGCCATGGCGAAGTACGCCACCGCGAGGACGATGGCGACCATGGCCTTGAGGCGGTCGTACCTGAGCAGCCGCACGTCCTCGATCTCGTACGCCTGCTTCACGAACCGTATCGTCTCCTCCACGCGCCAGCGCGTGAGATACCCCTCCACAACCTGCTGGAGGCTTCTGCGGGAGCGGGCCGCGCGGAGCGTGGTCAGCAGCATCATGGGCTTCTCGCTCCCGGGCCACTTCACGACCACCAGGCGCAGCTCCACGCCCGGATGGTCCGGCAGACGGACGGGCAGCGAGCCGTACTCGATCGGCACCACCAGCTCCTTGCCGTGGCTCTTGAACGTCACGCGCTGGCGGTATTTCATCTCGCAGTCCCCGGCGAGGTCCGCGGCGAGGCGCTTGCCGTTCCAGTGCAGCAGATGCCGGTCTCCGACGAGCCGGACGATGAAGTCAAGCCCCTCGGCGATGAAGAAGTCGAAGAGCCAGTTCCCGTCCCCGCCCCTGTCGTACACGTATATGCCGCGCTTCCCGCACTCCCTGGCGACATCCCTTATCACGCCGAGGACCTTGTCGTTCTCGCTCGTGAACCCGTCCTCCTTCGCGGACCACATCGTCATGCGCAGCGGCACGATCCTGCAGCTCATGCTCGGGGTGGCCGTGGCGAAGCACAGGTTGTAGCCGAGGTTGTCGCCCACGCGGCCCTTGCTCCCGTCCCACACCTTCGCAAGAAACGGCATCCCGCCCTCCTGCGCGTACGGCTTCTGGATGTCCGAGGGATCTATCGAGACGACCGTGTCGTCGTGGACGTAGGCGGCCCCGTGCGCCAGCACCGCGTCCCGCACCGTCTCGTCCAGCTTCGCCGCCAGAAGGTGCCGCGACAGCCTCTCCTCGGTCTTCTTCAGCAGGATGTCCTCGTCGAGCTCGCGGGCAATCCGGCTGAGGACCGTCGTCTGCCCAGCCTGTATCCCGAAAAACATCTGCCCGAGGAACTCTTTCTGAAGTTTAGGCACGTGGGGGAAAACTATCCCCACGAATTTCTTAAGTTGTTCTCGCAATCTGTGCGCGGCTGTGGTATCATTCATGTCGGCTTCCTTTCAGTGGTTTTTGACGCCCCGTATTATACGGGTTTCACCGAATGGAAGCCACTACTTTATCTCAAAAGCGCATATTTCACGACAAGCGCCGGAATGCGTGGCATTCTGTCCGCCATGGCGCACGGCAGAAAGTGGTGCCGCATGCGAATTTCGCGGATTTCGGCGGGAACCGACAAACCCCCGAAGCGCAGTGCAACGGTATAACCGCGCATACCCGCCAGAAATAGCGCTATCTGAAAGTTATCTCACGGCACACCGTGCCCCTCAATGAAAAATGGGGAAAGTCCAGATTTCAGAAATTTATTGTTTCAAGCGTCCCGAACTGACAAGAAACGCAACAATCTTGGCGGCGGTAGAGCGCACGCCCCGCACGCGCCGCCCGGTGGGGCGAGCCCCAAAGCGGTAGGGCGCGATCACCGAGCGCGCCGCAGACAGGCAATCTCTCCAAACTGCGACGAGACGAACTGATTGGCAAGATCGGGGAGATAAAATCGTTTCTTGAGAAATCTTCCGACACGAACGCCGTTCGTCTGCTTCGCTTCGCGGC
>JAFXIL010000026.1 GCA_017563185.1 Kiritimatiellia bacterium
CAACCAGAAGCCCGTGCCGCGTTGGAGGATAACGCGCAGGGAGAAGAGCGAAGACTCATGGGGCTATTCCAAGGTGGCCAAGAGCGCGGCACAGGCGCGGCGAGAGTACGGCAAGATTGCCAATGCCGGACGCGCCAAGCAGTCGTGGCGCGTTGCCAAGGCCCTGATCGCAAGCCGGAACGGGAACGTCAGCCACGGACTTGCGAAAGGCGGCGACGTTCGCGGGTATGTCCGCGAAATCGTCACGGGGCCGAATCAGCGCGTCGAGGCGTTGCTTGAGAACAACTTGAAGTACATCACCGAGGCCACGCCCGAATCTGCCGTGGCAGAAGCGATGGCGGCGGCGACGAAGACAATCGACGGAATCATCAAAGACGCAATCGAAAAGGCGGCCCCGTAGGTACTGGCAGCGACCCCGCCCTGCGTTCACAGGCCGAGGTCACGCGGAAAAATCGCGAGGTGAATGTGGGGTTTGACCCATGAACAAACGAGAACCGACAAAAGCCGAATTTTTGGCCATAGCGCGAGGCATAGCCACCGGGCTTGACGTGATCGAGATCGCTGGCCGAATCGGCGTAGATCGCAGCACGTTGAGCGGCTGGATGAAGCGCGACGGATTCCTTTACGAAGTGGCGTCCGCGCTTTCGTCGCCATCCGATTTAGGAGCGGACGGCCTGGCCTATCTCCGCGACGAGGAACTTCACGAAGGGGAGCGCAAGAGCGCGTGGGCGGTGCGGCTGGAGTTTTGGGAGATCGTGCAAGACGTTTTCCCCGCCTATTTCGAGAAGGAGCGCAGGGCGAAGGAGCGGAAGGAACGCGCCCGGCAGCGCAGGGCCGAAGCGGCGGCGAGGAAAGCGGAGCGCGAGGAACGCGAGACCGAGAAGCGCGAAGCGTTGGCGGCGGAATGCATGAAAGCGGACTACTTCAACCTTCAGACGCTTTGCGCCGTTTGCGCCCGGAACTGGAAAGGCGGTACTGCAGACGAACTGGCGCAGGGACTTGACACGCCGGAGAAACGCCGCGCCCACCGTTGCGCCCACGGCATGAAATGGGATTGCGCGGGATTCGGCGTTTACTACGAGCCGGCATGGAGCGCGGCACGTTGCACAATGGAGTATGACGGCGAGGACGGCGTACCGTTCGACGAACTGGTGACGGCGGCGAAGTATCAAAAGGCATGGCGCGAGATCGAGCGCACGAACGGCGCGGACACATGGGAGGCGTACTTGCGCGACCCGTTCAAACGTCGCGACCCACGCTTGCCGACGAAGCCCGCAGAGGCCGAGGCCCTGCTGCGCAAGATCGAGCGCGGCGCGGATTTCGCGGATTTGACCGATTCGCTATAGGTGAAGATTGGGCGCAATGTCGCGACCATGAAAAAAAGGAAGGTTCGCTAAATGAACATCAACACGAACAAAAAGAACTACGACCTCATGGCCGTCATTCGTTCGATGTCCGGGCAGAGTTGCGCCGGGGACGACATCGGGCTTGCATGGGAACTTGCGCGGGAAATGGAACGCAGGCAGCCGAACCACGCCGCCGGGCATGGATCGTTTTTCCTTCCGTCATTGAGCCTCATGCGAGAGGCGGGACTTCTCCGCACGTCCACGGCTGGCGAGGAGACGCTTGGAACCCCGGCGCACGGGGTGGTCGACGGAATCGGCGGCAACGGCTCCGCGCTTGTGCCGAACGTTGTGCTTATTGCGCAATTCATCGAGGCCCTAGGCGCGGCCACGGTGCTGGGCAAGTCTGGCGCGACCATCATCAACGACCTCGAGGGCAACGTCTACATCCCGCGAGCATCCGCCGACATTTCGGCCGATTGGGTGAACGAGGGGGCGCCCGTGGGCAAGAAGAACCCGACGTTCGAGCAGGTGCAGCTTGTGCCGCATACGCTGGGCGCATACACGGACATCACGCGCCGTCTGTCCATGCAGACAAACAACGTTGTAACGAAGATCGTCCTGAACATGCTTTTGAACGCCGTGAACCGCAAGGTCGAACAGGCCGCATTCGCCGGGACAGGAAGCGACGGACAGCCGCAGGGCATTCTTGGCATTTCCGGGATCGGCAGCGTTTCCATGACCGCGAACGCCCCGACGAAGGGTGCGCTCCTGGACTTCATCAACGCGCTGGAGACGGCGAACGTAGACACGGGCTCCGGGTGCTGCTGGTACGCGACACCCGCCGTGAAGAAACTGCTGGCCGAGACCATCGACCTCACGCCCATCAAGGACGCGGCGGGTACGGAGAGCGAGAAGATCGTCGGAGGTGTCGCTCGTCGCTATTTGTACGAGGCAGGCAAGTGCGAGGACTTCCCGCTTTACGCCAGCGGACTTTGCCCCGCGAACAAACTCGTTTTCGCGAAAGCGTCCGACATCGTGCTGGCGAACTGGGGCGCGATTTCGTTGCTCGTCGACCAGTACACGCTTTCCACGACCGGGAGCATTCGCATCGTGTGCATGAGCGAGTGGGATTTTGCCCTGCTTCATCCGCAGTCGCTGGCAGTTGGCACGGCCATTGCGGAAGCCGAACCCGGCTCCTGATCCTTGCCGTTTGGCAGTCGTTCTCTCCCCCGCTTGTCGAGCGTCCACGGCAAGCGGGGGGTTTTCATGCTTGCCACCGACCCGCCGTTTTGGTATATTTGCAAGCGGTTGCACCGAGTGGTGTTGCCTTAAAATAAGTTTACAACACGTCGCACATATCTGGCAGAACGTGGAAAGAAGCAAAGGGGCGAGAGGCCGCAAAAATGCGGGTTTGTCCTCGTCCGTCCTTTTGTGGCAATGCCACGGGGCACGTTGGGGTGCAAAAGGTCTCGGGTTCAAATCCCGACGGTCCGACCATTCAGAAAGTGTGTTTTGCCCAACAAAGCAAAGGGCAGACTCGCTTTTCGTTTTGAACGATTTGCCTGAAAGCGGGGGGTGTGCTATACTAACGAGTCATGGACATAGCAGAACTCAACAGGCGCATCTGCGCCGACATTCCATCTGTGGGCGCCATGCGTCTCGCGGTGATTTCAGCCGGTGCGGCGCGCGTGGCGGTGCGCATCCCCGCGGAGGGCAACGGGAACGACAAGGGAACGCTCTTCGCCGGCGTGCTTTACTCGGGACTCGTTCTGGCGGGATGGTGCCTTGCGATGGAGCGTGCGCGGGGGAGCGGCTTTGTGCATCCTTGGGCGGCGATTGTGGACGCGAGCGTCAAGTACGTGAGGCCGCTGCGTGCCGACGTTGAGGCTGTAGCCGTCTTCGCCGAAGAGCCGCATCTCGTGCCGGGCGCGCGCAACTGGGTCTGCACCTCCGTCTCGATCGGCTCAGAAGTCGCGTTCGTCGGCCGCTACGCCGTCGGCGAAACTCCGGCAGACAGAGGATGATTGCCTGTGCATGATGGAGGACGGACACGTCTATTTTAAGGACGCTCCAATTTTGACGCCATCTGTTTATGGCATCGTGCATGTTTGCCAAACGACGGTGGATTTGGTAAAATATTTTCATCCCAAAAAGAGAAGAGAGAATTCTAAATGATAAACGTCGGTATAATAGGCTGCGGCTTTGTGGGCGGCGCCCTGAAGGCGTGGCTCGAGGAAAACAACAAGGAGTGCGCTATATTCGTGAGCGACCCCCCGAAGGGCATGAACGACGACCTTTCGAAGATCGACATCGCGTTCCTTCAGATACACGTGCCAACCGAGGACGACGGCACCCAGAACCTCGAGCTGATGAAGGAGCTCATCCGCGGCCTGCCCAACGTGCCCGTGTTCGTTCGCACCACCATACTGCCCGGCACTTCCGACATGCTCTCGCGCGAGACTGGCCACCAGGTGTGCTACATGCCGGAGTTCCTCACGGAGCGCACGCACATCGAAGACTTCAAGAAGCAGACTATGGTGTTCACAGGCGCGGTGGATCTTCTCATCAAGGTGTTCCCCGGCAAGAAGTTCACGGTGATGAGTCCGCTCGAGGCCGAGCTCACGAAGTACATCCACAATGTTTTCGGAGCGTACAAGGTCACGTACTTCAACGCGGCGAGGGAGTGTGTGGAGAAGATGGGCGGCGACTGGGCGAAGGTGCACACCGGCGTGCTGCTCTCGGGCTACATCAACGACACGCACACATACGTGCCAGGTCCGGACGGCAAGCGCGGCTACGGCGGCAAGTGCTTCCCCAAGGACGTCAACGCCTTCGCGAAGATGACGAAGGGCACGTCTCTGGGTACGCTCCTCGCTCCGCTCCACGAGCTGAACGTCCATTTCCGCGGCTTCGAGGAGCACATCTAGCGCACTTGGATATGCACCGCGATTTCCATACACCAAACAAAACAAGGAACAGACCATGAAGAGACTTATGTTTGCGCTCGCGGCGGTCGCCGCGCTGGCCTGCGGCGCCTACACGCAGGCGCCCGTGGGCCTGAAGACGCCATGGGGCGAGAAGGTCACGCCCGAGAACGCGTGGCGCGAGTATCCGCGTCCGCAGATGGTGCGCAGCGCCTGGACGAACCTGAACGGCCTGTGGCAGTACGCCGTCACGAAGGATGCGCCCGCATGCCCCAAGGCGTGGGACGGCGAGATCCTCGTGCCGTTTGTGATCGAAAGCTCGCTCTCCGGAGTCGGCAAGCTGCTGGAGCCTGGCGAGACGCTCTGGTACCGTCGCAGCTTCGACGCGTCCGTCAAGAAAGGCGAGAGGCTGCTCCTCCACTTCGAGCAGGCCGACTTCCGCGCGATGGTGTACATCAACGGACGCGAGATCGACGTGCCGCACGAGGGCGGGCAGATGCCGTTCTCGTACGATGTAACCGACTTCGTGAAGGCGGGTTCGAACGAGCTCGTGGTGAGCATCTGGGATCCCACCACCGACTTCATCGGCTCCACCGGCAAGCAGGTGTTCAGGCCGGGCGGGTGCATGTACACGCGCTCGAGCGGAATCGGCGGCACGGTGTGGCTCGAGACTGTGCCGGCAACGCACATCGCGGGATACAAGGTCACGCCCGACATCGACGCCGGAACTGTGCGCTTCGAGTTCGACGTCGCCGGAGGCGGGTTCAACTGCCCTGAAGTCACGGTGGCCATCGAGTCCGTCAAGGGCCTGACGGCGACGACGAAGGACGGCGTCGCGGTGGTGAAGCTGCCCGCGGGCTTCAAGCTGTGGAGTCCCGAATCTCCCGCGCTCTACGACTTCACGGCCGTATGCGGCGCGGACAAGGTGCGGGGCTACTTCGGCATGCGCAAGATCGAGGTCAAGAAGGATCCGAACGGCGTTCTCCGCGTCTACTTCAACAACAAGATGCGCTTCCTCATCGGAACTCTCGACCAGGGCTGGTGGCCCGACGGACTCCTCACGCCTCCCTCCGACGAGGCCATGGCGTACGACATCCAGAAGCTCAAGGACATGGGCTACGACATGATGCGCAAGCACATCAAGGTCGAGCCCCGCCGCTACTACCACCTCTGCGACAAGATGGGTATCATCGTGATGCAGGACATGCCCTCGGGCGGCGGCGACAGGCAGAAGCGCTACGGCTTCTACCGCCGCGAGCTCAAGGAAATGATCGACCATCTCTATAACGTTCCCTCGATCGTCAGCTGGATTCCCTACAACGAAAGCTGGGGCCAGCCCGGCGAGTTCCTAACCCACGCGACGCTCGTGTGGACCCAGAAGTACGATCCCTCTCGCATCGTCGACGGTCCCTCCGGCTGGAACGACTACGAGGGCGGCCATGCGGGCGGCCGCCGCACCCGCCACAAGCCGCTCGGCGAGGAGGAAGCGGCCGACCTCGTTGACAGGCACGACTACGCCGTCACACCCCACATGATGCCGGTCAACAACCGCCGCGCCAGCTTCCTCGGCGAATTCGGCGGCATCGGCTGCCGCGTGGAGGGCCACCTCTGGACCTCCAAGGCATGGGGATACGGCAACACCGGCAAGGACGCCGACCGCTCGTTTGTGCAGGGCAAGTTCATCACGCTCATGGACCATGTGGGCGATCTTGCCCGCGCGGGGCTCTGCGGCAGCGTCTATACCCAGACCACCGACGTCGAGGCCGAGATCAACGGCCTCATCACCTACGACCGCAAAGTCGTGAAGTTCGACGAGAAGGCCCTCGCCGCCGTTCACGAGCGTGTGCGCCGCGCCGCCGAGGAGGGCACCATGCCGCGCGAGACGAAGACGGTTCTCCGCCGCCTCGACCCCAATCCCACCGCGTGGGCTTGGACGACCGTCGAGCCGACCGCGGGCTGGGAGAAGCCCGGCTTCAACGACTCCGCCTGGGCCCGCTCGGCCGGCGGTTTCGGCAACAAGCAGATCACCTACGACCACTCGGCCGCCAAGGTCTCCACCGAGTGGGACACTCCCTCCATCTGGCTGCGCCGCCACTTCACCTACTCGAAGCCCGCCGGAAAGATTCTGCGCGCGAACGTGGACATGTTCCACGACGAGGACGCCGAAGTGTACCTGAACGGCAAGCTCATCGTCAAGGCCGCCAACTACAACACCGAGTTCACGCCCTTCGGCGTGAAGCCGGACGTGTTCGCCGCCGCCGTGAAGGATGGCGACAACGTGATCGCCGTCAAGGTGACGCAGAAGACCGGCGGCCAGTACATCGACCTCGGCATTTCCTTGGACGTGGCCAAATAGCCGGGGGGGCGCTGTCATGAAGAAGAAGTTCTCTCTCAAGTACAGGCGCATTCTCCTGAAGCTTTCGGGCGAGGCTCTAAAGAACCGCGAGGCTGGCGACTGCATCGACGCCTCCCGCCTCGCGTTCATGGCCGAGCGCGTGAAGAAGATCCACGCGCTCGGCGTGCAGGTGGGCATCGTGCTGGGCGGCGGAAACATCTTCCGCGGCCTCGCTGGCGCAGAGAACGGCGTGAACCGCGTTGTGGGCGATTCTATGGGAATGCTCGCCACAATCATCAACGGCCTCGCCATGATGAACGCGCTTGAGCAGATAGGCGTGCCCACGCGCGTGATGACCGCGATCGACATGCCGAAGCTGGCCGAGCCGTTCATTCAGCGCAAGGCCATACGCCACCTCGAGAAGGGGCGCGTGTGCATCTTCGCAGGCGGCACTGGAAACCCGTTCTTCTCCACCGACTCGGCCGCCGCCCTGCGCGCGAGCGAGATCGGCGCCGAGGCCCTGCTCAAGGCCACGAAGGTGGACGGCATCTACACCGCCGACCCGATGAAGGACCCCAAGGCCAAGAAGTACGGCTCGCTCACCTACACCACGGCGCTCGAGAAGCGCCTCAAGGTGATGGACTCCGCGGCGTTCGCGCTCTGCATGGACAACAACATCCCCATCGTTGTCTTCGACTTCTTCGACGGAGACGCCCTAGAGCGTGTGGTCAAGGGCGAGGCCGTGGGCACCATCGTGAGCTAGCCGCATGGCAATACCCCCGCGCCGCTACAAGATCGTGCTCGCGTACGACGGCACGGCATACTCCGGATACCAGAGGCAGGACAACGGAGTGGCCGTGCAGCAGCGCGTGGAGGAGGTGCTTGAGATAATAAACCACGAGCCAGTGCGCGTGTACGGTTCGAGCCGCACCGACGCAGGCGTGCACGCTAAGGGCTTCGTGGCGCACTTCGACCTCGTGCAGCCCGTGCCCCCCGCGAACCTCGTGAGGGCGATGAACACGCGACTGCCGCCCGACGTGCGCGTGATGCGCGCCGCCTACGCGCGCCCCGACTTCGACGCCCGCAAGGACGCGAAGGGCAAGGAATACCGCTACTTCGTGTACAACGCCTCAATCCTTCCGCCGCATCTTGCGCCGTACTGGACGTTCTGCCACAGACCGCTCGACGTCGCCGCGATGCAGGATGCGGCCTCGCGCTTCGTGGGCCGCCACGACTTCGTCTCGTTCGCAGCCAATCCTCACCGCGACCTCGAGACGACAGTGCGGAACATATTCGCGTTCACGGTGAAGAAGAGCGGTCCGCGCGTGACGTTCAGCGTGAAGGGCGACGGCTTCCTCTACAAGCAGGTGCGCTCCATGGTGGGTTTCCTCCTGAGCGTGGGGAAGGGCAACGAGCGCCCCGAGGCGGTGACCGAGCTCCTCGAGGCGGCAACCCCGCGCACTGCGCGCGTGCAGACTGCACCCGGCAAGGGACTTTTCCTCTGGAAGGTTTGGTATTGAGGGACTACGGCGCATTCTTCCAGCGGCTGGCGCGCTCGAAGTTCCGATCCCGGTTCCATCTCTCGTTGGCCGACAGGCGCTATATTGCGGAGAAGGGCATGGAGACGATCCGGCGCCACGCCGAGGACTTCATCCGCACGCGTCTCGCGCCGGCGAATCCGCCGAACGACGGCCGGCAGACCCCAATGCGCGGGCACCCTGTCTTCAAGGCGCAGCACGCCTGCGCATGCTGTTGCCGCGGCTGCCTTGCGAAGTGGTGGAAGGTTCCTAGGGGAACGGAGATTCCGCCGGAGCGCCAGGTCCGGATAGTTGACTTCCTGATGGCGTGGATAGTGCGCGAGGCTGGCTGCTCAGGATAAGATCGAGCGAGAAGATTCCAGTTTGCCGAAGGCGGATGATCGTGCCGTCTGCTGCGACCTTGAGGGCGATCTTCACGGCGGCCGGCAAGGTGCAGAACGGCATCCACGTGGCGACGGGCGTGATCTCGCCCGTAAGCGCCTTCAGCGGTGCTGACGGAACTGTGCTCTTCGTTCGCTAGGACGAATGTGCCGCCGCTTCGCCCGCTCTTGAGCATACGGTGTAACATTTGCTATAATATTGCCGTGCCGCCCTTGAGGCAGCGCGCAGGAATTTCGAAAACAGAAAGAAGAAGAACAATGAAACCGGTAAAGATCGCTATGATGGGCATGACGCACGGCCATACCCGCAAGTACTACCAGACGCTTCTCGAGAACAAGAAGCTCGACTGGGTGGCGAGCTGCGCTCAGGACGAAGAGGCCAAGAAGGTGTACGAGATCTACAAGACGGGCGTGCCATGCTATCTCGACCCCGACAAGATGTACGCCGAGCATCCCGACATCGAGGCTGTTGTAATCGCCTCGGCAAACGACCGCCACTACGAGCAGATGAAGTGGTGCGCCGAGAAGGGCATCCACATCCTCTCCATGAAGATCCCCTCGTTCGACATGGAGGAGTACGACAAAATGATCGAGCTCGTGGACAAGGCGGGCGTCGTGTGCCAGATCGAACTCGAGATGCACTACAATCCTGTGGTCAAGCGCCTCAAGAAGCTCATCGACGACGGCGCCATCGGCAAGGTGAAGGCCGTGCAGGCCACCAACATCACGCTCTCGCCAGTGTGGGCTTTTCCCTGGCAGGGCGACCCCAAGGCGAGCTTCGGCAGCGTGGTGCCGCTCAAGAAGGGCGACCACCGCTTTCGCGGCGGCGCGCTCTGCGACCATCCGCACATCTTCGACCTCATCCGCCATCTCACCGGTTCTTCGTTCGACTACATCTTCGCCGAGGTCGCGCCGAACCTGCGCAAGGAGTTGAAGGTGGAGGACATGCTCATGGCCGTGGGCAAGCTCAAGGACGGCACGGCGTTTCTCTTCGACCCCTCGTGGAGCCGCCTCGAGGAGCGTCTCAAGGTGCCCGGTCCCGGCTGGGAGCGCTTCCCCAAGCGCATGGAGGTGAACGTGACCATCACCGGCGAGAAGGGCATGCTCACATGCGACTGCTTCGGCCCCAACGTGTACCACAACGGCGCCCCCAACGACCGCTACACCGTGCAGTACACGTACTTCGACGAATGGGTGGGCCTCATCGACGAGTTCGTGGACTGCATCCGCAACCACAAGACGCCGCTCATCAACCTCAAGTGGCACAAGGAGACAATCCAGGCGATGCTTGGATGCTACGAGTCCATCGCCTCCGGAAAGATCGCCCGCGTAGGGTGAGCGGGGACTCCCGGCGATGGCCAGCAGCACAGCCCTCGGCGAAGGAACGGCAGCCGAGCTAACTCCCATGCAGCGGCAGTACCGCGCCATCAAGCGCGAACTGCCCCCCGGCGCGATTCTCATGTTTCGCCTCGGCGACTTCTACGAGATGTTCGGCGAAGACGCCGTGACCGCATCGCCCATTCTCGGCGCCACGCTCACGCAGCGCGCGGGCGCGCCCCTCTGCGGCATACCGTACCATGCTCTAGACGCCTACTTGGCGAAACTGATCCGCGCAGGCAAGACGGCCGCCATCTGCGACCAGATGGAGGATCCACGCCTCGTCAAGAAAGGGCACGTGGTGCGCCGCGAGGTCACGCGCATCGTGACGCCAGGCACCGTCACGGAGGACGGCCTTCTCGACGCCGACGCCAACACCTACATCGCCGCGGTCTCTGGTCTCGGCATGGCGCTGATGGACCTTTCGACAGGCGAATTCGCCGTGGAGCCGTTCGCCTCGCGCGAGAAGCTGGAAGACGCAATCGCTCGCTATCGTCCCGCAGAGCTCGTGCTGCCGCGCGAGGAATCCGAGTCGTCCTCGATCTGCGAAGCTTCCGCCGCGCACACAGGCCCCGCCGGCGTAAACATCTCCCGCGCCGAGGCATGGACCTTCAGTCTCGACGCCGCGCGCGAGGAGCTGCTGCGCCACTTCAACGTGACTGCGCTCGACGGCTTCGGCCTAGAAGGGCGCAACGACCTCATCTGCGCGGCGGGCGCGCTTCTCCACTACGTGCACACCACTCTGCGCCATGCTGTGGCGCACGTGAGAAGCGTGCGGCTCAGGGAGTCGGCCGACGCTCTCGCTCTCGACGCTGGCACGATACGCCACCTCGCGCTCCTTCCCGGCGACGGCGTGACGCGCGAGGCGTCGCTCCTCGGCGTCCTGAACGTGACGCACACCCCAATGGGCGCGCGCCTCGTGGCGAACTGGATACGCAGGCCGCTCAGGCGGGCAGAGCAGATAAACGCGCGCCTCGACGCGGTAGAGACGTTCGTCAAGGACCGTATGCGCCTTTCGTCCCTGCAATCGCGCCTTTCGGGCGTGCGCGACCTCGAAAGACTGATTGCGAAGGTGGATGGCGGACGTGCCAACGCGCGCGACCTGCGCGCGCTCGCGGCGTCGCTTCGTCCTGTTCCCGACGTGCTCGCCGAAGTTCCCGTCGGCGTGCCGGTGCTCGATTCCATCCGCTCGCGCTTGTCGCCTGAAAGCGAGGTGGTGGACCTCATCGACCGCGCGATCGCAGAGAACCCCAACGTGCTTCTCTCAGAGGGCAATCTGATTGCGCCAGGATACAACGCCGAACTCGATGAGCTGCGCGCCATCGCCGCCGAAGGGCATCGCTGGATTGCCGCCTATCAGGCGCGCGAGGTGGAGCGCACCGGCATAAAGACGCTGCGCGTTCGCCGCAACGGCGTGTTCGGATTCTACATCGAGATATCGAAGGCCGCTGCCACTGGCGCGCCGCCAGAGTACGAACGCCGCCAGACTCTCGTCAACGCCGAGCGATTCACCACGCCCGAGCTGAAGGAGTACGAGCAGAAGGTGCTTGGAGCGCAGGAGCGCAGCTGCGCGCTCGAGCAGGAGATATTCAGGGAAGTGGTGGCGAAGGTGGCCGAGCGTACGGAGCGCATACAGTCCACAGCGGCGGCTGTGGGCGAGCTCGACGCGATTCTCTCATTTGCCGACCGCGCGCTCGCGCTTGGATATGTGCGCCCGCAGGTGGACGACTCGGACGCCCTTGAAATCGTTGACGGGCGCCATCCGATAATCGAGCAGCTGCCTGACGCCGAGCCGTTCGTGCCGAACGGCGCGAAGCTCAATTGCACCACCGACCAGATCATGCTCATCACCGGTCCCAACATGGCTGGAAAATCCACCTACATCCGCCAGGTGGCCACCATCGCCGTGATGGCGCAGGCCGGCAGCTTCGTGCCCGCCTCTTCGATGCGCCTCGGCGCGCTCGACCGCGTGTTCACGCGAATCGGCGCTGGCGACGATCTCTCGCGCGGCCGTTCGACGTTCCTTGTCGAGATGCAGGAGGCCGCGAACATCCTCAACAACGCGACGCCGCAGTCGCTCATAGTGCTCGACGAGATCGGACGCGGCACCTCCACCTTCGACGGCATCTCTATCGCGTGGAGCGTTGCGGAGTATCTTCACGAGAATCCGAAGACGAAGGCCAAGACGCTCTTCGCCACGCACTACCACGAGCTCACAGACCTTTCCGAGAAGTTCCACGGAATCAAGAACTACACCGTGCGCGTGAAGCAGGACGGCGAGCGCATCGTGTTCCTGCGCCGCATCGCGCCCGGCGTTGCGGAGAAGAGCTTCGGCATACACGTGGCCGCAATGGCGGGCCTTCCCAAGGCCGTTGTGGACCGAGCTGACCAGATTCTGAAGAATCTCGAGGCGAACGACCTCGACGTCGATGCGCCCAAGATCGTGCGCCGTCCCCGCAAAAAGCTAAGCGACCTCCCAGGCCAGCTCACGCTCTTCTGATCTCGGCACCCCACGAACCACGAACCTCGGACCATGCGAGGCACCACTGGCACGGTCTGGCTAGTGGCGCTAGTTCCTTAGAGGCTGCGGACGTCGTGCCAGAAGCGGCGCATGCCGTCGAGGGGCCGGGCGGAATTCTTCTTCTCCGGCGGGGCCTCGGAGGCGGGGCGCACGGTGAAGGCGGCGCAGCCGTAGAACCATGTGCCGTCCGTGGTGCGCAGCTGGTAGTCGCCGGCTGGAAGGCACACGGGAATCTCGGCGGGCTTGGATGACGGCGCGTCGCGGAACGTGACGACCGTTCGCCCGTCGCTCGTGAGAATGCAGTAGCGCAGGTGGGAGACGTCGAGCTGCTTCGGGCTCGCGGTCGTCGCCGTGATCTTGGAGGAGCGTTCGGCGAAGAGGGGGGGATGCCTGATTGTGATCGCGGCCACCGGCTTGCGGCGTGAGCGGGCGAGGCCGGCGAGAAGGGCGCGCCGGCGCGGATTGTCGGGGGAGGGTGAGAACTTCTGCCAGGCGGCGGCCTCGTGCTCCACGCTCCAGCCGGGCCATTCGCGGAAGGCGTGGTAGGTCCAGTCCCATCCGTACTCCTCGAAGACGGAGATGCAGTCGGCGATGTAGCGGTCTGCGCCGTCCGCCCACGTGATGGCGCTGAACTCGCCCACGTAGATGCGGGCGTTGTGCCGCTTCTGGAATTCGACGACGGGGGCGAGGCACTTGCGGATGTAGTCGCGGTTCCAGCCTTTCTCGGCGTTGGGGTACGAGAACTTCTTGTAGTCGGCGTTCGCGGCGTGCACGCCCTGATGGGTGAATTCGAAGGGCTGGTACATGTGCACCTGGTAGATGATGTTGTCGAGGGCGAGGGGCGAGAGATATTCGAAGGCCGGCGCGGAGTCCCACTGGTTGGCTGCTACGATAATCGGAGTGTCGGGATCGATCGCGCGCACGGCTTCTGCGGCGCGGCGCTGAAGATTCCAGTAGTCGAGCGCGGGGGGCGATGGCTTGTTCTGCGAGGGTTCATTTATGAGGTCGAAGCCGAATATCTCGGGGCGGGCCTTGAAGCGTGTGGCGATGCGCCGCCAGCAGGCGATGAAGTGGTCGGCCCATAGAGGGTTGTGGAACATGTTCATCTCGCCGTTGTCGCGTCCGCCTGGCGGCACGTGCAGGTCCACGACGATTCGCACGGAGTATTTCTTCGCCCATGGTAGCACGTCGCGCTCGAGGTGGTCGAGCTTGCCGTCGAGCCAGCGGTCGAAGTCGGCGAGGTCCTGGTTGTCGTTCTGCCTGTGCCAGCCGCGCACCATCTGGTAGCGGGCGAGGGTGGCTCCCCATTCGCGGAGCGTCTTGAAATCGTTCTCTGCGCAGATGCCGCTCGGCAGCATCACGCCGCGCTGCGGCGGCGTCTCAGCCAAGCGTGCGGAATATGCAACGCGCCACGACGTGTTAGTGGGCGGAAACATGGCGGCATGCTGCGAAGGAACGGCGCAGGCCGCCGGAAAGACTGCGGCTGAAGCGAAGAGCGCGGCGATGAGCCGGCTTGCATTATTGCATCTGAAGTTGTTCATGCCGTTGAGTATATCATAACGCCGATTTGCTTGCAACGGCGCCCGCGCAGAACCAAGGATTCCAGATGATGCCCCGCTACGGCTTCGCCGCGTCTGGCGCATCATCTGGAATCCTTGCGCCGACGGCTCCGCGCTGGCGTTCCCCAGGTGAATTTGCTACAATGTTCCCCAGTGAAACAGCAATTCCATAGAAGCCTCCCTGGCGCACGCATTCCAGCGATGCGAAACTCGGCAGGGCGCGCCGCCACCGTCGCGCCGCTGGGAGGGCCGGCCTCCGTGCCGGCCACCCCCGA
>JAFXIL010000163.1 GCA_017563185.1 Kiritimatiellia bacterium
AGGGCCGGCAGGCGCAGCCCGGCGGCCTACGTCGAGGCCGGCGGAGGGAAGGCTAGCGCGGCGTTTCTGTTCTGGGCGGAGAACGGCCGGCGCATCATGAACGTGCCGAAGCCGGGCGAGTTCGGGTGGGATCTCTACAATCAGCTCGTGCTGGGGCAGAAGGATCCCGCCGAGCGCGCGCGGATGAAGCGGCTGCTGTGCGGCGACCAGCCGAAGAACACGCGCAGGAAGGGCAACGACGAGATGCTGGCCGAGTTCAACAGGGACTTCGGCGGCGAGGGCGACGTCTATACTCTTGAGTCCGGTTTCCAGCGGATGGTGGAGGAGTTCCTTTCCAGCCATGCCGACTACGAGCGCTGGCGCGCCGAGGGCGCGAAGAGCATCGAGGAGAGGCACGAGGAGGCGGAAGCAGGCAGGGGCGCGCGTTCCACGCGTCCGCGAGAGACCGACAGCCGTCCTGACAGCGCGGCCCTAGAGGCCGCGCGCCTCGACTTCGATCCCGCCTGGCTGGAGGAGTGGGGCCGCATGTACGACGAGCTCCATCTTGAGATGGCCGAGGCCGGACTTGACGAGCCCAGCCTCCCCGACACCGCTTTCAGCCGGGGCGGCGTCAGGAGAAAACGGGCAGGCACTATCGTCCAGCGCGTTCCGCGCAGCGAACGCAGGGCGTTTCATGGTGAATTCAACAAGGCCATGGCGGACTATGCCCACAACAACAACGGGGAAACTCCGAAGACATGTGGAGTTTTCACTAGTGAGGCGTATTACGTTTTTGATATAATAGGCGGTGAACCGATCAACATCCACAGGATCAAAGCAGATGGCCGCAACAGGAAAAAGATCAAAGAACTCGACAAGAAGTACAAAGCAGAAATTTACAAGGGCACACGAGATTCTGCTTACTGGGCTGATAGGTTCAGGAATGAGCTATCCGAACATCTTCAAGCTGGAAATGGCGATCAAGACGGAGGAACGGGCACTGGAGCTGGCAATCTGGATTCGGGATCGGCTGGACGAGCGGAACGGGGAGTTCCCGACTCCAATGGAGATAATGCGCCAGGCGAACGTGAAGCCGTGGTAGCCGGCGACGGTTCCGGCAGCGACATAAGGTACTCCATCGGCGGCATCTACACGGGCACGGCGGCGGACTACGCGAACCGCTCGCGCCAGGGCGGCGTCGACGACGGGCCGAGCCTGAAGAAGATCGGCACGGGTGAAGGTGCCCAGGTGTACGGCTGGGGGTTGTATGGCTCCACCGTGCGCGGCGTCGCGGAGAAATACGCAATGCCAACTGGTCTTGAAATCAGGCGGCATGGGAACGTTGTCAAGCCGTGGAATGATAAGATTGCCGGCCTCATAAGGGACAATTTCTCATCGCGAAACCCAATAGAATCTGCATTGAAAGTAGCAAAAGAAAACGGATGGGATCAAAAGGACATCGAAAGCCTTGAAAATGGAGACTACGAGGTTGTTGCATCGCATTCAAACGTCTACGAGCAGACGTTCTTCACGAACCGGGCTCCGGGCGACGAGAGCCACCTGCTGAAGTGGTACGACGCCATTTCTGACGCCAACTGGGACAGGGTAATCGCACAGGCGGAGAAGGAAGGTCTGCGCGAAAAGCTCAAAGGGGCTTGGTGGCTTCGCTTCAACGGCGACCTGGAGCATTTCATTACCGACAACGGCAACAGCGGAGACGCAATATACGAAAGCCTGTCAAGACTCCTCGGCTCTCCGCAGGCCGCCTCCGAGTTCCTTTACCGCGCGGGGATCGACGGCGTAAAATACCCGGTTGACTCCTACGGCGGCAAGGGCGTGAAGGACGGCGACGTGGCGGGGTGGAACTACGTGGCGTTCAGCGACGAGCACATCCGCGTCGATCACAAATGGACCGACGGCCAGCTGCGGTTCCGCCGGGCGCTGGCACCGTTGCGGCGGGCGGGTAAAGGTGATATAATGGAAAAGGTTCCGGCGGATCCGTCGGAGAAAGACCTGGAACAGGCAAGAAAGGATTTGGCAGATGGCAGGATTACAAGCGGAAGATACGATGCGGAAGACATCAGGCGATACCTCTCGCGTGGAGGGCGGAACGCAGAGCTCGTCGTCGAAGCGGCAATCGCAGCCGAGAGACTGGGAGGAGGAGGTGAAGAGGGCTATGAAGTACAGCAGAGAGCAGTTGGCAGAGTTCTCGCGAAAAGCGCGCTTGGCTGGAAGGAAGGGGTTCAGCGTGCCCTGACGGAACGTTTTGGCGAGCCGCTTCGCGACACTTATTCGGGAGACTTGATTGGGGGGAAAGACGTCCGTGCCGTTTGGCACGTCGGTGACAGCGCCTACAAGCTCGTGCGCATGTGGGGCGGAGACGACGGGGGCTTTGCAAACGACCTCGCCAAGCTGATCATGCTGAACGCGCGCTTCGGCGAGCGCTATGCCGGCGAAGTGGTGGGTGGCGGCACGGTGGACGGCAGGCCGTGCCTTGTCGTGAAACAGCCGTGGATGGAACGAGGAACGACGGACAGGGAGACTGTCAGATCGGCGATAGAGCGTCTGCTTCGCGAGACTGGGCTTGAACGCGCTCCGGACGAGGATGGTTATGTGAACGAGGACAGTCTGTCGCCAAGCCTCCAAGATGGCAGATACATATACAGGGATCTTAACCTTAACCAGAACTATTTCGTCGACGAGGGCGGAAATGTCCACATAATCGACGCGGACATCGAACTGCGTCCCCGCAGCGAAGGCAACGGCGACCTGCGCCTTTCTCGCGGCGGGTACAAGCCTGGCGACTGGCGCAAGACCTTCACCTTCGGCAAGGCCGCGCGCGGCGCCGCAGAGCAGACGAACGGCGGGCTCGCCGCCGGCGAGGAGCGTCGCCGCTGGGAGGAGAATCCCGTGGACGAGCGCATCCCCGAATGGGACGCGCCGCAGCGCTGAAGCTGGGATGCATCTACGCTGTGCGCCTTCGCCATGTGGCGACGGATCCCGAGTACACGGAAACGCCCAGGCCAGACTGCGACTACGAGCTTGAGCTGGTGGATCTCCCGCCCGGCGCGGTTCTCGACGACCCGCAGGGGCTTTTCGGAAGCCATGACGACGACAACGGCGCGTTCACGGGCGCGGGGAAGACCGCATGGCTGCGCATCCCCGACGAGGACGGCGACGTGCCCGAGCACGCCGAAGACGAAGATCCTCCGTATCGGCCCAATCAACGCGCGTGGACTGTCCCCGAGGAGGCTGTTTTTAACGCAGAGCCGCAGAGTCGCGGAGGACGCAAAGGTGCGCGTGAAGAAACGCATGGGGACAGTGCCTGAAGTGGGTCAGTGTGACAGATGATACTATATGCTGGACGGCGGCCACTGAACTGGAGAGGCCGCTTCGCGGGAATAACGAACGCGGTCAACTTTTACTCCTCAACTGAAGATACAGTAGGTAATTTCAACACGAACGACCATTTCCAGACCGTATGGGTGGAGCAGGAGCGGAGAAAGGGCACTGTGGCTTGGCATGTGATGAATTCAATACCGATAATATCGTCTTCCGCCGAGATCGAAGGTGGCTGGGGCATAAACACATACTATGCCGCAGATCCACTCCTCTTCCGGAACACTCGTATTCATCAAATAGCCTGCGCGTTTTTCACGATGATTTTTGTGCAAAATTCACGTTTAAGCATGTGGAAAAAGAGTAGAATAATCATATCGACAAGGCAACCCTTCTTGCAAGGAGCAAAATGAAAACAATCACGATGTTTAAAAAGCGGGAAAATGGTTTTCTGCGTTATCGGAATCTTCTTTTGTCGCTGTGTGCGCTTGGTGGAGCGGTGTTTGCCTATGATCCGCCAGTGTACCCGCAGCTGCCTACGGAACGTGGGTACGGGATGGTGGATGCGTTCATATCGGGGAACAACGCAAACGACGATGCCGGCATCTTTCGCTCTGACTATGTGTTCCGCTCGAACCAGAGCGGACACTCGCATCGGCTGAACCAGACCATCAACGGCACTTACGTCGGCCCGAACAAGAACTACGACGACGCCCCGCTCACTCCGAGCCAGAACGTACGCACGCCCAAGCGCTGGCAGGTCAAGGTGCGCGACGACAAGCTGCTTCTTTTGCCGCCGCCAAAAGCTCTTGTGCTGATCTTCAAGTAGCGCCTACACAGCAGAGGATATTCCATGAGAAAAGTTGTTCTTTCAACGCTGGCCGCTGCGGCATTGACGTTTGACGTATTGCCTGATTCCAACATCGCCTACCGTCGTGCGGTCTATCAGTCAAGCGCGGCCGACTTCACGCACGTCGGCCACCTGGTGACGGACGGGGTGAAGTCGGCAGAGCCGCTGCAGTTCACGGAGACGCGCGTGGAGCTGCCCGGGAAAAGTCCGGACAACGAGCGGGCGAAGTGCGCCACGGACGGGCGCGCGGACACGAAGTGGGTCGTGTTCGCGCCATCCTGCTGGATAGAAGTCGTCCTCCCCTCGCCTGCGAAGGCCACTAGCTACTCGGTGACGACGGCCAACGACGAAAGCCGCCGCGACCCGAAGGTGTGGCGCGTCCTTGGATCCGCAGATGGAAAGAAATACGTCGAGCTCGCCAGCATGGACGATCCAAAATTCCACCGCCGCCACGAGCGGAAGACGTGGAAGATCGACCGGCCCGGCGACTATCGCTTCTACCGCTTCGCGATCGATTCAAACGGCGGGGGCGTTGCGCAGGACCGCACCACTCCCTGCACGCAGATCGCGGAGTTCGACGTTCTCGACGCGGATGGTAAATCTCTCGTGCGCAGCGGCGGAGAGGAAGGCTTCGCAAGCCGCTGGGTGAGCAAGGCCGGACACGACGAGTGGCTCAAGATCGACCTTGGTGCGCCGAGCCGCGTCGACTCGGTGAAAGTTGACTGGACGAAGGGAGGCGAAGCGGCGGAATGGTGGATCGAGCTTTCGTCCAACGGCGTCACTTGGACGAAGGGCGCGAAGGGCGGCGACGTTCGCTATGTGCGGCTCGTCTGCGCCAAGGCCAGGAACGCGGTGTTCGCTGTGGATGAAATCACCGTGACGGGCGAGAATGCGCTCAAGCCTGCAGAGACAGGATGGCGCCTTGCTCCGGCCCGCGAGGTGTCCGCTTCAGGCGCGGAGCTTTCGCAGGCGGGATATGACGACTCTGCCTGGCTGCCGGCGGTAGTGCCAGGCACGGTCCTTACGTCGTACCTAAAGGCGGGCGCGATTCCAGACATGAACTTTGCCGACAACCAGCTGATGATTTCGGACGGCTACTTCTACGACGACTTCTGGTACCGCCACGCATTCACCGTTCCGGAGAGGAGCCGGGGCCTCAGGACTTGGCTTTCGTTCGAGGCGGTCAACTGGAAGGCGGACGTGTACCTCAACGGACAGTCTCTCGGCTCGATCAACGGCGCGTTCCTGCGCAGGAAGTTCGACGTCACGTCCATCGTCCGCCCCGGCGCGGAAAACCACCTTGCTGTTAAGATACACAAGAACGCCAATCCAGGCGCGGTCACCGTGCAGGACCGGAACAGCCCTGGCCTGAACGGCGGCGTGCTAGGCCGCGACAATCCGACGATCCACGCCTCGATCGGGTGGGACTGGGTGCCGACTGTGCGCGGGCGCAACATCGGCATCTACCGTGGCGTGAAGGTCGCATACAGCCGCGACGTGACGCTTTCAGACGGATGGGTGGTGACCGATCTTGACGTTGCTTCCAAAGACTTTTCTTGGGCGAAGGCAACGGTGCGCGTGCGGGCGCACAATGCGTCCGACACGCCCACGGACGCGGCGATCGAGGCAACGCTAGAACCAGGCGGGTACGCGCTCAAGGCGGATGTGAAGCTCGCTGCGGGCGAGACGCGCGAAGTCGAAATCGGCACGGTGACGATGAAGAACCCGAAGCTTTGGTGGCCAGCGACGTACGGCGAACAGCCGCTTTACACGGCGACGATTATCGCGAAGACGGCCGGAAAGGTGTCCGACAGGCATTCGTTCAAGTTCGGCGTGAGGAAGTTCTCGTACAGCGATGGCAAACCGCTTGAGATATACTGCAACGGCGTGCGCATAGTCTGCCGCGGCGGAAACTGGGGAATGGACGACGCCAACCTCGCCGCCACGCCGCTCGACTACGACACGAAGGTGCGTCTGCACGCCGAGGCGAACCTCACTATGATCCGCAACTGGGTGGGGATGACGAACAGCGACGACTTCTACAAGGCGTGCGACAAGTACGGCGTGCTCGTGTGGGACGACTTCTGGCTCGCGAACCCTGCGGATGGACCCGATCCGGCTGATCCTGCGATGTTCCTCGAGAACGCGCGCGACAAGATACTCAAGAACCGGCACCATGCGTCGATTCCTCTCTACTGCGCGCGCAACGAGGGCAATCCGCCGCGATCGCTCTTCGACGAGCTGCCGAAGCTCTGCCGCGAGCTCGACGGCACGCGCCACTACATACCGCATTCGGCGAGCGGCACGGTTAGCGGGTTCGGCCCGTATTCCGTTCGCAATCCGAAGTGGTACTTCGCGAACGCCCCCGAGACGCTCCACAGCGAGCGTGGGCAGCCGAACGTGCCCGAGATCGAGACGATGCGCGCGATGCTCGGAGCGGACCACCTCTGGCCGATTGACGACGTGTGGGGGATGCACGACTACACTGGCGGCGGTGCGCAGGGATGCAACGGCTTCACGGACTACATCCGCCGTTCATACGCCGATCCGAAGAACCTCGAGGAGTTCACGCGCCTCGCGCAGGCCGTCGAATACGAGAACCACAAGGCGATGTTCGAATCGGTCTATGTGAAGGGCGGCAACGGAATTCTCATGTGGATGAGCCAGAGCGCGTGGCCGTCGATGGTTTGGCAGACGTACGACTACTGGCACGACGTCAACGGCGGATACTACGGCGCGAAGGCGGGCAATCAGCCGCTGAACGTGATTCTGGACCAGAACGCGCGCTGCTTCTGGGCCGTCAACGCCACCGGCAAGACGTTCTCTGGCAAAGCGAAGGTAGCGTTCTTCGATCTCGACGGCAAACCGCTTGCCGTGAGGGAGATGAATGCCGCGCTTGAAGCTGACGAGCGGATCAAGCTGTTCGACCTTCCCGAACTCAACGCGCGAGAAGGCGTGGTGCTCATCCGTGCCACGATTGGCGGCGCGGAGAATTTCACCTGGATCAACGTTCGAAAGGAGCGCGACTACACGGCGGTTGTCCCGCTGCTAGGCGGTACGGTTGAGCTCTCCGATCAGAAGGCATCGCCGACGGTTTCCGGAGTGAAGGGCGAGGTCACGGCGTCGAACACATTAGATCGTCCGCGCCTGCTCGTGAGCCTCAAGCTCGTGGATGCGAAGGGCCGCCGCGTGTTGCCCGTCCACTGGTCGGACAACTTCTTCTCGCTCCTCCCCGGCGAGAGTAGGCGCATCGCCTTCGAGGCGACGGACGTTGAGAAGAACCTCCGTGCGGGCTTGCGCGTGGTGCAGCGCGAGACGAAGCTCCGTGCGCCTGGCGAGCTGCCGGACTGGGCGTTTGGTCCGTTCGTGCGTCCCAGAGGCGTGAATCCCGTGATTTCGCCGAACAAGGAAACCGCCTTCGACTGCCCGATGCGCAAGCGCTCGATCAAGTGGGAAGAAAGCGACACGTTCAACCCGGCGGCGGCGGTGAAGGACGGAAAGATCGTGGTGCTCTACCGCGCCGAGGACAATACGGCGCAGGGCATCGGCAGCAGAACGTCCCGCCTCGGCTATGCCGAAACGACGGACGGCGTGACGATGAAGCGCGACCCCAAGCCGGTCATGTTCCCATGCGAAGACGACCAGAAAGAATTTGACTGGATGGGCGGTTGCGAGGATCCGCGCATTGCGATGACGGAGGAAGGCCTCTACGTGATGACCTACACGTCGTGGAACAGGAAGATTGCACGCCTGTGCGTGGCGACGTCGCGCGACCTGAAGCACTGGAAGAAGCATGGTCCCGCGTTCGCGCGGCTCGAGGGCGAGCGTGGCCTCATGCGCGGCTGCAAGTCCGGCGCAATACTCCAGAAGCGCGATGAGCGCGATCCTGACCGCTGGGTGATCGCCAAGATCGGCGGGCGGTACATCATGTACTGGGGCGAGGGCGCGGTGAACGTGGCGACGAGCGAAAATCTCGTGGACTGGCAGAACACAGGCTCGGTCATGACGCCGCGTGCAGGCTTCTTCGACAGTTCGCTCACCGAAGTCGGCCCTGCGGCGCTTCTCACGGAGAAGGGAATTGTAGTATTCTACAACGGCAAGAACTCAAACGGCGACAATGCGGATGCGCGCTATCCGCGCGGTGTGTACTGCGGCGGCCAGGCGCTGTTCGACAGGAAGGACCCCTGGAAGTTCCTTGATCGGCTGGACGTGCCGTATTTCAAGCCGGAAGCGGACTTCGAGAAGACGGGCCAGTACAGAGACGGCACCGTCTTCACCGAGGGGCTCGTCTTCTTCAAGGGCAAGTGGCACTTGTACTACGGCTGCGCCGATTCGTTCGTAGGCTATGCCGTGTGGGAGCCCAAATGAAGACGAAGACATTTAAACGCAGGGGACGAAGGGCCGTGGCTGCTGGCCGACACGGAGGTCGGCCCTCCCATGAAAGCGCGCGGTGACAGTCCCCGGCGAGTCATTTCCGCACAACTTTAACGTTACGGAACATGTGCTTGTTGGGGCTGAGGGTAAGTTCTTTGCCGCTTGCGGTTTTCACATTGCGCAGAACGACCTCCTCCGTGACGTGGTAGGGGAACTGCTCGACGTAGTCGGGAGAGTTGTTCTTTTTGCTGAACTGGGCGAAGATGCGGGGGCCGTTGTATTTCTCTGGATGGTGCGAGTCGTCGATATTCAGTCCGTCGAAGACGATTCTGCGCGGCATGTGGCAGGGATAGCCGAAGTCGTGCCAGTCCGTGCTCGAGCCGTTGACGAGCGTGCCCACGACGGGGTGTCCGTTGCCCGGCACGAACGTGCAGTTGCGCACGATGAAGTCTCCGTTCCAGGTGCTGCCGTAGTCGCTGCGCAGATTGAAGAAGCTGTTGCAGTAAACGGTGGTGTTCTCAACAAGGAACGTTCCGGAGCCGATCGCATTGATGCCCATGTATCCGAGCCTTGAGTTGCGCACCGTGGCGTTGGCAACGCCCATGTGGGCGTCGAAGCGCGAGAACACGCACTTGTCGTAGAGGAGGTTCTTGCAGTAGTTGGAGGCGAATAGTCCCCAGTAGCGCCTGTCGTTTATGTCGGTTGTCTGGCGGCAGTCGATGTATGAGACGTTGACCGAGCTGTTGGCGCAGATGTCATAGGATCCCATGCTCACGGGCTTGCCGGCGGCGCCGATGGTGCGGTACGTCTTGTGGGCGGTGAACGTGCAGCCCGTCACCGTCACGTTGGCGCTGTACGAGACTGCGACGAAGCCTCCGTAGGGGGCGCCGTGTTCGCCTTCGCCGGTGATGTCGTGGCGGATGCCCTCGATGCGCACGTTGGAGCGGTTTACGGATATGCCGCGGGCGTGGTAGCGGTAGTTGGAGCTTGCCTGGTTGGCGATCGTGGTGAAGTGGCCGCCTTTGACTACGAGCGTCTTCGCATCGACGGGATGAGCGGTGATGCGCGTGATGGCGGGATAGTCCCAAATTATCGGAGTCTTGGAATCGATTGCGCCAGATGCGTCGGCGAGGAACACCTCCTTCTGCGGAGAGCCTTTGTTCTGGTTGAGTCCGTAGCGGATGTACTGCTTCACGTTGCTGTTCTGCACCTCGACGAGGCACGTCGATGGAAGGGCGGCGCCGAGGTGGGCGGCGCCCTTGGCGAGCTTTGCGACGCCCTTGACGGGGAAGGGGCGTTGCGAGGGGGCGATGCGGAAGATCGGGGCGCGCAGGTTGTCGAGCACGCGGTCGTCGATCACGAAGCTAGCGGCGCCGAAATCGACGTCCGTCTTGACCACGGCGACCGCAGCGCCCTTGCCGATGTAGTACGTCTTGCCTGCGCCCGCCTTCACGGGCAGGCCTTTTTCGTTGGCCGCCTCATGCGCGGCGACAATGGCCTTCTGGTCGTCCGTCTTGCCGTCGCCAACAGCGCCGAATTCCTCGTATGTGATGAAGCTCTTGGCCTGCGCGGCGGATGCAGCGAGAGCGAATGCAAGAAAAGCATGGATGAATTTCATTGGAGGTCCTCTTTCAGTTGCTGGACATATTTTACCACACATCCACATGATGGAACAATGCCATAATCCCGCAAATGCACGCTGACGCATTTTAGCCGCGCAATGCGCGCGGCCGCCACCCGATTCTTCGTCCGCGATATGGCATTCCATCCGTGTTTTTGGTATAATGTCTGTGCTTCGGCCATGCAGGCACGGGGCGCACACGGAGAAAGATAGTGGCGATTAAGTACAAGGTTGCCGACATAAAGCTGGCCGAGCTGGGCCGCAAACTTATAGAGACCGAAGAGCCTGAGATGCCCGGGCTCATGCAGACGCGCGCGAAATACGGCCCGAAGAAGCCGCTCGCGGGCGCGCGGATCATGGGATCTCTGCACATGACGGTGGAGACGGCGATTCTCATCGAGACCTTGAAGGAGCTCGGCGCGGACGTGCGCTGGGCGAGCTGCAACATCTTTTCCACGAACGACGCCGCGGCGGCCGCGATCGCGAAGACCGGCACGCCCGTCTTCGCCTGGAAGGGCGAGA
>JAFXIL010000164.1 GCA_017563185.1 Kiritimatiellia bacterium
AAAGGGCACCGTCCGCGTCACGCAGACGATCAAGAAGTTCTTCCGCTACAACTCGCTCTTCTTCCACGTCCGCTTCCGCGGCGGCGACGACAGGGACTTCCCGTGGACGAAGACATGCGGCGCGCCGCGCATGGTTCGCCCGATCAACGGGCTCGACATCATCGCGCCTACGGCCGGCGGTCTCTTCGTGGCAGGCCGCGAGAAGCCAATTGTCGACCTCATCGCCGGCGCAGACGCGAAGGCCGGCTCTCCCGTCGCCATCAAGATACTCGCTCTCGACGAAGTCGGCAAGCTCGTGGAAGTCGGCTCTGTCTCGGCTGCGATGCCCGATCCCGGCAAGACGGCCAAGGTCGATCTCTCAAGCGCCATCGGCAAGCGTCTCGGCTGCTTCCTCGCGGAAGGGCGGTGCGGCGACAAGTCGGTCGACGCGTTCTTCGGTGTTATTCCCGACGTTGACAAGGCGCTCGGCGGCAAGCGCTCGCAGTTTGGCGCGACGGACCTCCATACCGACCTCGAATGCGAGACGGCTGCCAAGCTCGGCTTCTCGGTGAACCGCATGTTCGTCGGCTGGGGCGGGCTCGTCCCGAACCGCGGCGAATACCATTTTGACTGGGTTTCCGGAATGATGGACCGTCAGGAGAAGCACGGCATCAAGCCGTGGCTCATGCTCATCGGCGCGCCGGAGTGGGTGCTCCCGCCGCATGTCCACTCGCCTGGCTTCGAACCGTTCCCGTTCGACGAAGCCGGCTGGCGCGAGGCGATCCGCGCGATATCGCAGAAGTTCGGCAAGCGCGTGTTCGGCATTGAGTGGCTGAACGAAATCACCCCCGGCAGCAAGTGTTCCAACCCGACGGCTGACTACAAGCGCTTCTGCGAAATCGGCGCAGAGGAGCTCTGGAAGGTGAACCCGAAGGCGCACTCGATGATGGCCGGCGGCCTCTGGCCGCGCAACTTCCGTCTTGACGTCCTCGGTGCGGGAATCGGCAAGCACGTCGACATCCTCCCGATCCACTACGGCGAATATGAAAGCGCGTCCGAGGCGATTGCCGACGCCGCGGCAGGCGGCATCAAGACCGTCTGGAACGACGAGGCCGCAGCGGGCATCTCCGTGTGGGGCATGGGCGGGCGCGAGGCGCTCGAGCGCAGCGTCTTGCAGTCGCGTAGCGTGCTACGATCGTGGCCCGCACAGCTG
This sequence comes from Kiritimatiellia bacterium, assembly GCA_017563185.1. Lineage (GTDB taxonomy): Bacteria > Verrucomicrobiota > Kiritimatiellia > RFP12 > UBA1067 > RUG572. The sequence continues at coordinate 1,193 of JAFXIL010000164.1, forward strand.
GTGGCGGGCGTGAAGGGCATAATCTACTTCGGCGGCGAGGCGAACCCTGCCGGCAACTGGAAGTACCTCCTTGATGACTATACGCCGCGCCCCGTGGCCGCAACGCTTGCCGTCATGTCGGCCAAGCTCGGCAATGCCCGCCCAGTCGGCGCCTACTATGCCGAACCTGGCGCGCGCGTCGTCGTGTTTGAGCGGAAGGACGGCACTGCGCTCGCCGTGATCGGTTCCGCGAACGGTGACGAGAAGTCCGCGCCTGTCGAGGTGGCCATTCCCGCGACTCCCGGCTCCACCGTCGTGAGTACCGACCATCAGGGCAACACGCGTACGATCGCCGCCAAGGGCGACACCATTTCCATAAAGGCCGGCGCGATGCCGTTGATCTACGAGGGGCTGCCGCTCAATCCCCTCGCCGTCCGCTGCGCGCTTACGATCGAGGGCCAGGGACCGCTCACGCCCAAGCCTTCCGTCAGCTTCGTGAAGGGCGCTGCGCCGCAGTTGCGTATCTCCGCCCGCAACCCGCTCAACACGCCTATCGAGGGCGTGGTTGGCGTTGCGATCGGC
>JAFXIL010000165.1 GCA_017563185.1 Kiritimatiellia bacterium
CGCGGCGATTCCGCATTCCCCGACGGAGCTTGTGAAAACGATGCATCCGCAGGAGCTGCCCGAGGCCACGAAGACGGAACTCGGCATCTACGCGGCGGTTCGCGGGCTCGGCGGTGCGTCTTGTGGCCCTGGTCCGCTCGGGCGGGACATCATTCGCAACAACAAGACGTTCAAGCTTGATTTCATGATCGGCATTCCGAACAGGGGAAGCGAGAAGTTCCCGATGCTACCTCCTGCCGAACTGCCGCCAGACGTGCGTACTGGCGAGGACATCGTTCCGACCGTAGTCGCATGCACTTCCGCGGAGCCGGGCGAGGGCAACGCGGACCATCTTGTGGACGGCGACCTCTCGACCATCTGGCATTCGCAGTACGGCGTGACGCTCACAAAGTATCCGCACGCGGTGACTGTCGATCTCGGGCGCGTCGCCAAGGCGAAGGGCGTGACGATCTGGCAGCGGCAGAATGGTCCGAACGGCAACGTGAAGGGCTTCCGTTTCGAGGTGTCGGAGGACGGCAAGAAATGGCGTCAGGCCGTGGCGGGCGAATTGAAGGCAACGCGTGCCGCGCAGGCGTTTGCGTTTTCTGGGGCTGTTCCCGTTCGTTTCTGGCGCTTCACCAGCCTTGCCGAACACAACGGACGCGAATTTGCCTCTCTTGCAGAGATCGCCATCGAGGAGTGAGTCAAGCGTAGCCGAGTCAGCCGTCGTTTGTGCGCATAAAGGTGCGCCACGGCGGCAAGATGGATTTCTCGCTTGCGCGCGCGTGGCGGATATGGGATAATATCCGCGTTACAAAACAACACAAGAAAGAGCATCAGATGATCCGCGTCAACGAAAACTACCTGAAGATACTGGCAAGCTACCTTTTCACAGAAATCGCGCACCGCGTGAAGGCGCACCAGGAGGCGCATCCCGAGGCGAAGATCATCCGCCTCGGCATCGGCGACGTCACTGAGCCGCTGGCGCCGGCGGTGGTGGAGGCGATGCACCGCGCGGTGGACGACGAAGCCGGGCGTGAACGCTTCTGCGGGTATGGTCCGGAGCAGGGCTACGCATTCCTGCGCGAGGCAGTTGCGAAGAACGACTTCCAGGACCAAGGCCTCGACGTGGCGGCGGACGAGGTGTTCGTCTCCGACGGCGCGAAGTGCGACTGCGGCAACATCCAGGAGCTCTTCGGCGCGGACGTCAAGATCGCGGTGGGCGACCCCGTGTATCCCGTGTACGTGGATACCAACGTCATGGCCGGCCGCACGGGCGCCAACGATGGCGGGCGCTACGCCAACCTCGTATATCTCGACTGCACGGCCGCCAACGGATACGTGCCTTCGCCCGCCGACCTCGCGGAGCCTGTGGACGTGGTGTACCTCTGCTACCCCAACAATCCCACCGGCGCCGTCGCCACGCTCGAGCAGCTGCAGGCGTGGGTGGACTGGGCGCGCGCGAACAAGGCCGTGATCCTCTTCGACGCGGCGTACGAGGCGTTCATCCGCACGCCGGGCATTCCGCGTTCGATCTACGCCTGCAAGGGCGCCAGGGAGTGCGCGATAGAGTTCCGCAGCTATTCGAAGACCGCTGGCTTCACAGGAGTGCGCTGCGGTTACACCGTTGTGCCGAAGGGGCTTGTGGGCTACACGGCCGCAGGAGAGCCCGTGGAGCTGCGTCCGCTCTGGACTCGCCGCCAGACGACGAAGTTCAACGGCGCAAGCTACATCTCGCAGCGCGGCGCGGAGGCCGTATATTCTTCAGAGGGCAAGGCGCAGACGAAGGCCACCATCGACTTCTATCTCGAAAACGCGAAGATCGTGAAGGACGCCCTCGTGAAGCTCGGCTACGACGTTACGGGCGGTGTCAACTCGCCCTACCTCTGGGTGAACGTGAAGGGCGACTCGTGGGAATTCTTCGACAGGCTCCTCAAGAACGCCAACGTCGTCACCACCCCGGGCGCAGGCTTTGGACGCGCCGGGCAGGGCTACATCCGCATTTCTGCCTTCAACAGCCGTGCGAACGTCGAGGAGGCCGTTGAACGCCTCTCAAGGGTGCTCGCCTGACTGGACCTTCGCCATGGAAGCGCAACCGCAAAATCAAGGCCATGCGCCGTCGCACATCCCCTCGAAGAGAGAGCGCGTGCGCAAGATCAAGGCCATCCGCGCCGACATCGACTTGAAGCGGCGCGAGCTAGGCCTGCAGGCGCCGTCCATGAAGAAGGGCCCCGTGTTCTACCTCGGCCTGATGGCCGTTCTCGCCATCCTCGGACTCTCAGTGATAAAGGCGACGGAGAGCGGAAACACCGGTGTGCGCGTGAGGAACGCAAAGGTGAACCAGGCCATGCGCAGCGTGGACGCCTTTGCCGAGGCTCTCGGCAGGTTCAAGTTCCATTGCGGCGCGTATCCTACCACAGAGGAGGGACTCGAGGCGCTCGCCAGCAAAGAGATCAAGCGCGAAGGATGGATCGGGCCGTACATCAAGAAAATCGTGCCCGATCCCTGGAAGAACGCGTACATCTACGAGCTGACGAACGGCGCGCCGGTGGTGCTTTCAATGGGGCCGGACGGCGTACGCGGCACGGCAGACGACATCAATCCCGCGCCAGAGCTTTTTGCAAAGCCGTTCCACGACACCACCTGGACGAACAACTGGGCGCCTTACTGGAAGCGTGGATACATCATCGTGCCGAGCAAGAGCGAAAAGTAGATGCAGGGCTTTTTCCCCACGCTCGCGGACGACGGGCGCGTGCTCTACATGCGCTGGGAGTACAATGACCGCGGCCAGATCTACACGCAGCCGGTCTTCTCAATGAATCCCGACGGCACCTACCAGCGCGCTCTCTACGGCGGTAACTCCTATTTCCCGAACTGTATCCTTCAGGCGCGCATGGTGCAGGGCAGCCCGCTTTTCTTCGCATTGGGCACGGGGCACCACTCATGGGAGGTCACGCATCTGCGGCGCACGAAGGGCGTGCCGGCCGACCGTGACTTCGGTCTCGTGTGGACCGACGTGAACGGGGCGCGCGAAGTACTGGTGGCGCAGGATCCGGCGTCGCGTGGCGGTGGCCTCACGAAGGCGGGATACGGCACGCTTGTCCTTTTGGGTACAAATACGTACACGGGCGCGGTGGGCCGGAGTGTGTCCATTCATGTGGCGGGCGAGGCGAAGCTGGGTTTCTTCGGTGAGAATCTGCCGGCGGCGAATGCGGTGCTGGCGGGGAAGGTCAAGTGGGCGACGGGAAGTGCGCTTCTCATCGACACGCGGAATGGCCCGGTGCGGATTCCGGGCCGTGACCTGCTGGGGGCGGTGGTTGTCGAGAAGACGGGGGCGAACGATCGCTGGGCGGACAATTCTCAGATGCACCGATTTCGAAGATGCGATGACAGTGAAATGTGGCAGAATGGGTAAAATGTGGTATAATAATACGAGTGATTTCCCGATAGAAGGACAGATGAAATGAAGTATGACAAGAACAACGCCCTTTTGGCCACGGTCATTCCTGGGCTGCCGCCGCCGAAGAGCGGCAAGGTACGCGACGTATTCGACCTCGGCGACAAGCTGCTGATGGTCGTGACGGACCGCATCAGCGCATTTGACGTGATTCTGCCGTGTGGCGTGCCAGACAAGGGACGCGTCCTCAACCAGCTCTCGCTTTTCTGGATGGAGTTTCTCGGAATGAAGAACCACCTCGTCACGGCGAATGTGGACGAATACCCCGCCGAGCTCCAGTGCGTGAAGGACGACCTGCGCGGACGCTCGATGCTCGTCAGGAAGGTGAAGATGGTAGAGGTGGAGTGCATTGCGCGCGGCTATCTCACCGGAAGTGGCTGGAAGGAATACCAGAAGAGCGGCACTGTCAACGGACAGAAGCTGCGCGAGGGGTATCAGAACGCGTCCAAGCTGGACGAAGTGCTCTTCACGCCCACCACCAAGGCCGCGATCGGCGACCATGACGAGGCCATCAGCTTCGCCGAGACAGAGAAGCTCGTCGGCGCTGGCCTCGCAAAGGCGCTTCGCGACGCGACTGTTGGCCTCTACGCGAAGGCGGCCGACTATGCGCGTGGCCATGGCATCATCATCGCCGACACGAAGTTTGAGTTCGGCCAGGACGACGACGGTTCGCTCATCCTCGCCGACGAGGTGCTCACGCCCGACAGCTCGCGTTTCTGGCCGGAGAGCTCGTATGCGGTTGGCGCGAATCCTCCATCGCTCGACAAGCAGTTCGTGCGCGACTGGCTCGACTCTATCCACTTCAACCACCAGCCGCCCGGGCCGGAGCTGCCCGACGACGTGGTGGCCCGCACGCGCGAGATCTATGTGAAGGCGTACGAGGAGCTTAGTGGAAAGAAGCTGGTCTGATGCCGCCGCCGCCGCGTTCAAGGCGTATCCCTGGCGTGCCGAGCAGGAGAGAGAGCGGGCCCGCCAGGAGGCGGAGCTTGTGGCCTTCGGCGAATGCGTGGAGGTGGACGACCTGCCGATCGCGGTGCGCAAGTGGCTGCGGCGGCGAACGGATGGGCTGTTCTCCGGATGGACCTGGAAGGGGGAAAGCTGGCACACTCTCATCGAAGGCTTCGAGAAGGCGATTCTCTCGCAGGCGCTCGCGGCAAATGGCGGTAACGGCACGGCGGCGGCGCGCGCTCTTGGCACTACGGCGCGGGTGGTCGCCTACAAGGCGCGCAAGTACGGACTTGAGATGAATTTCAGAAAGAAAAACAGAACAACAACGAAAGCGAAAAAGGAAGGAAAGTAAAAATGGGCATCTTCGACCAGGTTAAACAGGCGATGCAGATGCGCAGCGAGGCTAAGCGCATGCAGAGCGAGATCGAGAAGATACAGGTGGAGTACGCGAATGGCGGCATCTCCGTGACGGCGCGCGGCGACTTCACGATCAGCGCGATCAAGATATCTCCCGAGGCATGGGCAGAGGCTTCGAGCGGCAAGCCGGAGCGTTTCGAGACGATGCTGTTCAACGTCGTCAACGGGGCGCTAAAGCAGGTGAAGAAGACCACGCAGGAGCAGATGATGGCGCTCATGAAGGAGAACGGCGGAATGGCCGGTCTCTTTGGGCGCTGATCTGGATGCAATGACTTCATACGCGCATGCTCCGGCCAATCGAAACGCTTGAGCGCGCGCTGGCGCGTCTGCCGGGGCTCGGCCACAGAAGCGCCTCGCGCGCGGCGCTGGCGCTGTTGCGGGATCCCGAGCGTCTGCTGGATCCTCTTGCGCTGGCGCTTGCAGACGCCCGCGAGAACGTGTGCTGCTGCTCGCGCTGCGGCGCGTTTACCGTGCGCGGCGCCGATCCGTGCGCATTCTGCACCGACTCGACGCGCGACGGCGAGGCGGTGTGCGTGGTGGAGGAGCCGGCCGACATCGTTACGATCGAAGGGTCGGGCGCATTTCGCGGACGCTACCATGTGCTTGGCGGCAAGCTTTCGCCCGCGCGGCGGACAGGTCCGGACGCGCTGCGCATCGCCGAGCTGCGCGAGCGCGTTGTGCAGGAGCGCTTCACCGAGGTGCTGCTTGCGCTTTCCACCGACATGGAGGGCGACGCAACGGCTGGCTATGTAGGCGAATGCCTTCGCGAGTGGCCAAGCGCGTCAGCACCTGTAAAGGTCACCCGCCTCGCGTTCGGCCTACCGGCCGACTCGGGCGTGGCTTATTCGGATCCTCTAACGCTTCGTCGTGCGATCATGCACAGATGCGGCGTGTGATGCTGCAATCGGCGCGTATATTGCTCACCACACGGTGAGGCCGCACACTTCGGGTTCAAGGCGTACATTGAACTTGAAAAAAACTACGCGCGCCATGAGGCGGGCGAGGGCAAGGAAATCCGAGGCGGTTGCATCTGGTCCAGCAACAATCACGTTTGCGTGTTCCTGCCAAACGTATGCGCCGCCAACGCGAAGATCCTTTGCACCGGCGGCCTCGAGGAGGCGTCCCGCATGGTCGTCAGGAGGGTTCTTGAACACGCTTCCCTTTGTGCCTGGCGGGAAGTTCTTGCGTTTGGCGAGAAATGCGGCAGCGTCATCGGCATAGGCGTGTGGATCCTCGGCAAGAAGCGGCAGACCGGCCTTTGCGAAGTCGAACTCGGCGTCTTGTATTTCGCCGGAGATGTCTGAATGACGGTAGGAGAAGCCGCAGTTCTCGGCGGCGATCCATTTGCCGTCCACTTTGACACGGCGCACGACTTCCGAGATGGAGTGCCCGAACGCGCCGGCGTTCATCTTGATCCAGCCGCCGATAGTTCCGGGGATGCCGGCCATCCAGGGTATGCCGAGCGTGGCGCCGGGAAGGCGGGCGGGGCCCTGCGTGCGCACGTATTGTTCGTCCGTCGCCAGGTCGCTTCGCCACGTGTTTGAGCCGGCGCCCAGGAAGATGCGCCTGTGCGCATCGGGAGGAGAAGTGAAGTCGCGCTTCACGAGCGGAATCGTCTGTATCACGTCTCCTGCACCGGCTATGAGCACAAGGTCGTCAGACTCGCGCGAGAGGAAGGCGTGCCGCCACGCCTCTTCGGCGGAGCGGGCGAGCTTCACATCCTGCGCGGAGAAATCTCTGAAGGCCTTGTAGAGATCCGCAATGTCGCCGCCGGGAATAGGCTCTTCGAATGCGGGGTACACCGGCACCAGCACCACCTCGTCAGCTTTGGCGAAGGCAGGCGGAAACTCGTTGCACAGCGCTTTCGTGCGCGAGAAGCGGTGGGGCTGGAAGATAGCGCGAAGGCGACGCGGCTTCAGTGACGCGGCCATGGAGACGGCGCATTCCAGTTCGCGCGGGTGGTGGGCGTAGTCGGTGTACACGCGCACGTCATCCGAATCGGCCACAAGCTCGAAACGCCGGTCTGGAAGGGCGGATACGGCGCCTGGAAGCGCGGCGGCGATTTGTTCGCGTGTGTAGCCGCGCGAGAGGGCTACGGCGATGGCGGCAAGCGCATTGGCCACGTTGTGTCGGCCCAGAACAGGAATATCCGGCCAGTCTGCAGCATTCACCTGCGCATCAGGCGCGAACCCAAATGTCACGACCTTGGGGGGACAGTCCCTCCTTGGGGGACAGACCCCTTTGACAAGGGCGACTGCCTGCGGGTGGTCGGCGCAAACAATCACCATTTCGGTAGTTTGCTCAATGACTTTGCGATAACAGTCAAAATATTCCTCTTTTGAGCTGAAATGTTCAAGATGATCGAAGTCGACGGCGTTGAGCACAAGCGTACGAGGATGATAGAGTGCGAGCGTGCCGTCTGATTCGTCAGCCTCTACCACCAGGGGAACAGTCCCCGCATTGGGGTCTGTCTTGGGGTCTGTCCCCAGTCCTGCCACGGGGACTGTCCCCGTTTCGCCGCCTATGCACCAGGATGGGCTGGCGCCGAGATTTTGCAGAAGCTGGGTGGTGAAGGTTGCCGTGGTGGTTTTGCCATGGGTGCCGCATACGGCTATGCCATCGGAGGCGTTGACGATCTCCGCAAGCACTTCGCCGCGGTAGCGGACGCGCATTTGAGGGGACAGTCCCCTCGCGGAGGCGAGCTCCGGGTTGGTCTGCGGCACGGCTGGGGTGACGACTAGCTCGTCGATGCCGTCAAGGTGGTCTGGAGAGTGCCCTACGTCAACTGGTATGCCGCACGCCTCTAGCCAGCGGGTGCGCGGCGTAGAGTACTTGTCGCAGCCGGTCACGTGATGGCCGGTCTTCTTCAAAAGAAAAGCGACGCCGGCCATGCCGACGCCGCCTATGCCCATGAAATGGATGCGCTTCACAGCAGAATCGACTTTGCGCGCTTGACGAACTGCACGGCGATTCCGAACGGGTCGCGGAGCATGGTCATGTCAAAGCCCTCGCGGTGGACGGTCTCCACGAGCGTGGCGCCTGCGGCCACGAGCCGGGCGGCGTCGGCATCCACATCGTCGCTTGTGAAGGCGATGTGGAGCGTGAGGGGATCCGTGGTGGCGAAGTCGAAGAGAGATGCCGCGTCATTGCGGTAGAACTCGATGGCCATGCGGCCGCTGGAGTCCACGATGAACGCGGGATGCGTCTGCGTGAATCCGAGGTTCGCGCACCACCAGTCCATGACCTTCTGCGGCTCGGCCACGTTGAGGCCAATGTGTTCAAGCGTCATGGCGATCAGCCCTCGGCTTCGAGCGCGGCGTCGACCTCGTCGGTCGTCTCCATGTTCGTGTAGACGTCCTGCACGTCCTCGAGGTCCTCGAGCATCTCGACGAACTTGTTGATGGCCTTAGCCTGGGCGACGTCGCTAACGGTGGCGTACATGTTGGGCACGAGGCCGACGGAGGAGTTCTCCTCGTCCACGTTGATGCCGGCGTTCTTGATGCCTTCGACGACGGTGGTGAAGTCGTTGGGCTGGCACTTGACGGTGAAACCGCCGTCTTCAGACACGACGTCCTCAGCGCCCACGTCGAGTGCGACCTCGGTGACCTTGTCTTCGTCCACGCCGTCGGCGGCGGGGATCATGACCTGGCCCATGCGGTCGAAGAGGCGGCTCGCGCTGCCCTGCTTGGCGAACTCGGTGCCGTTCTTCTTGAAGACGTTGCCGACTTCCGCGGCGGCGCGGTTCTTGTTGTCGGTGAGAACGGTCACCACGAACGCGATGCCGCCCTTGATGCCTTCGTAGGTGGCGTCCACGAGCGCCGCAGACTCAAGCTCGCCCGTTCCCTTCTTGATGGCGCGCTCGATGTTGTCGCTGGGCATCTGGGCCGCCTTCGCCTTGGCGATGAGCGTGCGGAGCGTGGGGTTGGTGTTCGGATCCCCGCCCTTCGCCTTCACGACGATGGTGATTTCCTTGCCGAGCTTCGAGAAGATTTTTCCCTTCTTCGCGTCGGCGGCGCCTTTGGCGCGCTTGATTGTGGCCCAGTGGCTGTGACCTGACATGGATGTTTTCTCCTATTGGTTTCAAAAAACTTTCTGCGTAGTTTATCAGATCAGGCGCATTTTTGCAACAGTCTTGTGCCACTTTTCGCAGACCGTCACGACGGGACGGCGATTTTCCATGTTGCGAAGAAGGGCGGAGATGTGGTAGAATCTTAGAGCGACGGTGACAAGGAAGAAAATGAAGCAGGTCCAAATAACAGAAAGTTCCCCGAAGGGGGCAGAACGCAACTGCGAGAGGAAATCTGACAGATGAACACGATTCTTTTCGGAGGAGCCACGATTTTCTCGGCGCTCTTCGCGCTGTGGTATGTGTATTCCCTGTGCAGGGGAGTGGTGCCTTTCTCCAAGAAGGCGAAGGAGGCGAAGCTGAGGAAGGCGGTGCTCACCGAGGCGCGCACGTTCGTTCTGTCGTACGAGGATCTGCCGGCATACTCTGCGGGCGGCGAGCACGGCGAGGTGATGCAGGGTCTGCGCGCGGCATGGAAGGCACACGACGCGGAGAAATGCTTTGAGCTGCTGACCGAGCTCAATCCGCCGCAAAGCTGGGCCGTATGCCGCGAATGGCTCGACATACTGGTGGTGTCGATATCCGTGGCGATGGCGTTCAGGGCCTACTTCTACGAGCCGTTCCACATCCCCACCGGCTCCATGCAGCCAACGCTCTATGGCAACCATTCCACTACCTGCAAGCCGGAGGAGGCCACTGCGTGGGACAAGCTTCCGGGCCTCAGATGGTACAAGTGGCTCGTCACCGGCAAGATGTACGAATGCTACCGCGCGCCGTTCAACGGCACTCTCCGCTTCAAAAACACGAACACCGGCCACTACGACATGCGCATCGTCAACGGGGTGGAGGGCGCAAGCAAGTCGATGCTCGTGCCAACGGACGTGCTGCACCCCTCGGAGACGGGCGACGGGCCCTACAGCTACGGCGTGGCGATGCTGCCGAACGGGCTCCACGAGGGCTCGGCGGTGCTCAAGGGCGATCTGCTCTGGAGCGGCTACGTGCACTCGGGCGACTTTCTCTTCGTCAACCGCTGGCTGTGGAACTTCAGGCGCCCTCGCCGCGGCGACGTGATGGTGTTTTCCACCACCGGCATCCCCAAGCTGCAGCAGGGCACCCACTACATCAAGCGCATGACGGGCGTTCCCGGCGAGAAGCTTTCAATCGTCTCGGCCGGCGAGAAGAACGGCGAGCCTGCCTTCGAGCTGCGCGTGAACGGCGAGAAGCCGATGACGCCCCGCCGCGTCGCGCAGATACAGAACCACGAGAAATGGCACGAGAAGGCGTATCCGTACGCAGGGTACAGGCCGAGCGGCAGGCCGGACTACGCGATGCCAGGGCGCACCCTCAGCGTGGCGGGCGACGAGGTGACGCTTGGGCCTGATGAGTTCTACGCCTGCGGCGACAACTCTCCATCCAGCTACGACAGCCGCTACTGGGGGGCCGTTCCCGCCAAGTGCCTCGTGGGCATAGCGGGCGGCGTGTTCTGGCCGTTCGCCACGCACCGGTGGGGTCCGATAGAGTAGGCGAAGGCCTTGCAGCTCAGGCCTCAGGGCCTAAGCTGCCGGACTTCAGAATTCAGACAAACCAATGAAAGGCATACAGCAATGATCAAAGTGCGCAAGAACTGCAGATACGCCGTGGCGTGCGTTTCGTCCATGGGCCTCCGCATCACACCCGAGAACAGGATGGCGGTACACAACTCGAACCGCTTCCTCCTCCAGGCGACGAGCGCCGAGACGAACGTGCTGAACGTCACAAGCTCGCTTGGACCCGAGTGCCTGGTGATGACGCGCTTCGTGGCGGGCAGCCCGATGGCGGCGTTCATCAAGGCGCAGCTGCGTGCGCGCAACATCGCCTTCACGGGGCCAGACGTGCCGCAGGGCGGTCCGTGGGGCTACCGCCACCAGTTCAACATCGCGGACAGCGGCTTCGGCCTTCGCGCGCCGCGCGTGTGGAACGACCGCGCCGGCGAGATCGGCCGCACGCTCGACGCGAAGGACTACGACGTCAAGCAGATATTCGAGAAGGATGGAGTGCAGATCCTCCACCTTTCCGGCCTCATCGCCGCGATGAGCCCCGAGACCACCAGATGCTGCCTCGCGATCGCGAAGGCCGCGAAGAAGTACGGCACGCTCGTCTCGTTCGACCTCAACTACCGCGCAACGTTCTGGAAGGGACGCGAGGCCGAACTCGCGAAGGCGTTCCACCAGATAGCGTCCGTTGCGGACATCCTCGTGGGGAACGAGGAGGACTTCCAGCTCTGCCTCGGCTTCAAGGGGCCCGAGGCCGGCGGCAAGGAACTCTCCGGCAAGATCGCCTCCTTCAAGGAAATGATCGAGAAGGTGGCGAAGAAGTATCCGAAGGCGCAGATGTACGCCACCACGCTTCGCCAGGTAGTGTCGGCCGACCACCACCTCTGGGGTGCCATCGTGCGCGAGGGCGGCAAGTGGTTCGTGGAGGAGCCGCGCGACATTGACGTTCTCGACCGTATTGGCGGCGGCGACGGGTTCACGGGCGGCCTGCTGTACGGCGTTCTCAAGGGATGGGGCGGCGACAAGTGCGCTCAGTTCGGATGGGCGAGCGGCGTGATGGCGGCCTCGAGCCTCAACGACTACGCGGAGCCCGCCGACGAGAAGCAGGTGTGGGACGTGTACGCCGGTAACGCCAGGGTGCAGCGCTGACGCCTGAATGGACGCCCTCTCCATCGCGGTCTTGGCCGTGCTATTCTGCCTCTCGGCGTTCTTTTCGGGCGCCGAGACGATTCTTTTCTCGCTCACCGGCGTCCAGCGCGCCCGCATACGCGCTCGCAGCGCAAAGGCGGACGCCCACATCGGACGCTGCGTGGAGGACTCTGCCACGCTCCTCTCCACGATCCTTGTGGGCAACACCTTCGTGAACTTCGCCGTGGCCACAATCGGCTACGGCCTCTTCGCAAAGGCCCTGCCCGCATGGGGCGGCTTCGTGGCGGTGCCGGTGATGACGGTGCTGCTGCTCCTCTTCGGCGAGATCACGCCGAAGCGCTTCGCGCTGCGGCACGCTGAGCGCCTGGCGCCTGCGTGCGCGCGGGCGATGCTGCTGTGCCGCGTCCTGTTCGCGCCTTTCAACAAAGTGTTCGCGTTCGCTTCGCGTGCGCTCGCGCCTGCGCTCGAGAAGGAGCGAAAGGCTCTTTCCGACGTCGAACTTGTCTCGGTGCTCGATGCCGTGAGCGAAAACGGAGGCGGCTTCTCGCCGGTGGACGCAGAGATGATCGAGGGCGTGCTGCGCCTCTCCGAGCTGCACGCGAACGACGAGATGACGCCTCGCGTGGACATCGAAGGGCTTGACTCCGACCAGCCGGACGAAAAGCGCCGCGCCACGCTCGCGAAGGCGCGCCACGCCTACCTTCCCGTGTTCCGGCGTTCGCCTGACGTCATCGAGGGCATCGTGGAGGCCCGCACGGGCAAGATCGAGGAGGCGTTCTTCGTGCCCGAGCAGGTCACGCTCGACGACCTTCTCGTGGCGTTCCGCAAAAGCCGCAAGCCGCTTGCGGTGGTGCTGGACGAATACGGCGGCACGGCAGGCATCATCACTCCCAACGACATCCTTGAAATCGTTGTGGGGCCGGGCGTGTTCTCAAGCCCCACAGACGAGCCTTCCATAAAGGAGACTGGGCGCAATGCATGGATCATCGACGGACGCGCCAGTCTAGACGAGATTAACCGCGAGCTTGGAATCGAGCTAGAGGCCGGCGATGCCGACAGGCTCTCCGGCTGGGTGGCGTACCACGCCGAGAAGATTCCGCACATCGGCCAGCAGATTGAGGCCGATGGCTGCAGGGCCACGGTGCTGACGAGACGCAGAAGGCGCGTTATGCAGGTGAAGCTGGAGGTGGTGGAGTTTCCGAAGACGGCAAGCGACGCGGAGATGCTCGCCGAGACGGATCTTGCGGTGCGGCGCACGGAGGAGGACCGATGACGATCGCTCTTTTGGCGCTGACGGCCGTGGTGGCGCTCATGCTGTCGGCATTCTGCTCGGGCGTTGAGACCGGAATCTTCTCGCTCAACCGGGGCAGGGTTGTGCACATGGCGCGAGAAGGCAGCAGGACTGCCAGAATAATCGAGCGCGCGCTGCAGGAGGCTTCCCGCACGCTTACGGGGCTGCTGGTTGGAAACAACATGGTGAACGTGGTGTTCTCGTCTGCCTCGGCCGCTCTTGCCGAGAAGTTGTTTCCTGGATCGCTTGCGGCGCGTACGGCGTGGAGCGTGTGCGCTGCGTGCATGATGCTGACGCTGGGCGAATTCACTCCGAAATTGCTGTGCGCGACGCGTCCGCTCGGGCGTATGCTGCGCCTGGCCCCTTTGTACCGCATCTATGCCGCCGTGATGTTTCCCCTGTCGGCGGCGGCCATGCTGGTCACGGGGCGGACCTCGGAGAAGAAGGGAAGGGTCAAGGTGTCGCCCGACGATCTGCTGGGGCTGCTTAACGACCGCAAGGACGGAGTGCGTCTGACCGACTTTGAAAGCGCCCTTATAGCGCGCATTCTCGTGCTGCGCAAGAAGGGCGAGGCGGTGACCGCCGAGGGCCTTCTCAAGGCGCTGGACGAGACCGACTGAAGCTTGACCAAAGGAGGCAACTTAAGATGTTCACAGGCCTAGTGCAGAAGATCGGTACGCTGAGACGCGTCTCGCGCGGACGCGGGCTTGTTCTGGAGTTCTCGTTCACCCCGTGGCCCGAGCCGCTTGTGCCGGGAGAAAGCGTGGCAGTGAACGGCGTGTGCCTGACCGTTGCGGCGTGCGACGCCACGCGCTTCACGGCCGACGTCCTCGCCGAGACTGAACGCCGCTCGTCCCTCGCCGGCCTTCTGCCGGGCGCGAAGGTGAACCTCGAGCGCGCGATGAAGGCGGGCGACCGTTTCGGCGGGCATGTGGTGCAGGGACATGTGGACGGCTGCGGCGAGATCGCGGCGCGCATTCCGAAGGGACGCGACTTCGCGCTCAAGATATCCTGCCCCAGGGCGGTTGCCGCGGCGAGCGTGCTCAAGGGCTCCATTGCCGTGAACGGCGTATCCCTCACGGTGAGCGGCCTTGGCGACGACTGGCTGCAGGTGGACGTGATACCAACCACTGCGGCAGAGACGAATCTTGGCGCGGCGAAGCCCGGCGACGTGGTGAACCTCGAGAGCGACGTGCTTGGAAAGTACGCCATACGCCATGCCGAGGCGGAGGTCGCCGACGAAGAGAGGGGCGGCGGCCTGACGATGGAGATGCTGGCCGAGAACGGTTTTATTTGACTTGGCGGCATAGTCCGTTTTGTGCTAGAATATCCGCCGTGGGGATACAGGCAAGGAAGGAAACGCGATGAAACTCAGCGCAAGAGGTATCTGCGCCGCCACTGCAGTGACGGCGTGCATGTGTGTTGTCTCGGCCGCGCATGCGGCAAGCCCGCACATCGGCTACATCTATCCGTCAGGCATCCAGGCCGGCGCCACAAACCGCGTGATCGTGGGCGGCCAGTTCATGTGGGGCGTGCGCGAGGCGATGCTGAGCGGCCCGGGCGGCGTGCGCGTGACGGAGGTGGAGGCCGTGCCGGGCTTCCCCAACCCGACGGGCGACCAGCGGCGCTACCTCGTCAAGTGGCTGGCGCAGATTGCCGAGGGCAACCGCGAGCAGCCGCCGCTGCCCGTAGACAACGAGCATTTCAACGAATGGCGCAGCAACAGATGGTGGAGCGTGCTTGGCACGCTCGACGCGCAGAAGATATCGATCGTCGAGGACAGCCTCTTCACACCGCGCAATCCGCTGCAGATGTCGCCATCGATCGGGCAGAAGATGCTGGTGACGATCGTGGCCGACCGCGACGCGAAGCCTGGCGTGCGCGAATTCCGCCTGATCGGCCCAGGAGGCGTCTCCGAGCCCAAGCCGTTTCTCGTGACTACGGCTCCGCACCAGGCGGAACCGCTCTACCGGCCGCCCATGCGCCGCCTCAAGGATCCGCCGGCCGTGGAGCGCATACCGTCCGTGCTTGACGGACAGATCAGGCCGGGCTCCACAGACGTGTGGCGTCTCCCGGGACTGAAGAAGGGCAGAGTGCTCACGTTCCGCGCTCGTGCCCGCGAGTTCCAGCCCTACATCGGCGACGCAGTGCCTGGTTTCTTCAACCCAGAGATCCGCATCGTGAACGCGGCAGGGCGAGAGGTGGCGTTCGCATCTGACTACTTCTACCATCCCGATCCCGTGTTGACGTTCACGGTGCCGGAGGATGGCAACTACAGGCTTGAGATTCATGACACTCTCTACCGCGGCCGGGCGGACTTCGTTTATTCCGTGCACATTTCCGAGGGTCCGGCGAAGCCAAACGTGCGCAGTCTTTCCCTTGCACCGCTTCCAAGGCATGCCGTGCCGCCGTCGTCGGTTGTCACGCAGTTCACCGGCGTCGTCAAGGCGCCAGGCAAGGTGTGCCGGCACAAGTTCAGCGTCGGGAAGGAAGGCAGATACGTCTTTGACCTGCTTGCGCGCCGCGTGGGCTCGCCTCTCGACGCGAGGGTGTGCGTGGTGGACGAGGCGGGGAAGACGGTGGCGCGCTTCAGCGACGTCACGAACACGGTGCACGTGGGCACGGTGATACAGGCGGAGTGCGATCCCATAGGCACCGTGAAGCTTGCGCCCGGCAAGTACGTGGCGAAAGTCATGGACGAATCGCGCAAGGGCGGCGGCGCGTACTTCTACACGCTGCGCATACACCGTCCCGCGCCGCGTTTCGAGGTGTGGGCGAACTGCAGTGGCTTCGCGTTGAGGCCGAGGGGACGTGCGAACATGCCCGTGGAGATCGTGCGCCGCGACGGCTTCGACGGCGAGATTCGCATTGAGGAGAACGATTTCCTGCGGTTCAAGCCAAATGTGATTCCGGCGGGCTCCAACTCCGTCGTGGTTGCCGCCTTCTCCAAGCGCCGTACGGCCTGCAATCCAACGAACATAGTCATCTGGGCGTCGTCCGTGCAGAATCCCAAGCTGCGCACCACCGTCTCGCCAGCCAACAAGTACAACCAGGCGTTCGCGTGGGACCACTACGTGCCCGCAGGCGGCTTTGTGTTCCGCGGCCTATCCGCCCCGCCTCCGAAGAAGCCGCAGCCGAAGAAGACTCCGCCGTCCGCCGCAGCTGCGGCAAAGCCTGTTGCGACTGTAAAAGCGGCCGCCCCTGCAAAGCCTTCAGCTTCTCAGCTGAAGCCGGCCAAGTGAGTCTTCTGCGCATGAGGATAGTTCTCGCAGAGGACGAGCCTTTTGTCCGGGAAGGACTTGTGGCCCTGCTCGAAAGCGAGGGCTACGAGGTTAGCGCCGCGAAGGATGGAAACGAGGCGCTTGCGATGGTCAGGGTGCGCCGCCCCGACCTGCTTCTCCTCGACGTGATGATGCCGGGGATTTCCGGATACGACGTCTGTCGCGAGGTGCGCGCGGAGGATGACACGCTGCCGATACTCTTCCTAACTGCGAAGGACGGCGACGCGGACGAGCTGATCGGCCTTGGCCTTGGCGCCGACGACTACATCTCGAAGACGGCCTCCGAACGTGTAAAGCTCGCCCGCATCGCCTCAGCTCTGCGCCGATCCTCCGCGCAGGACGGTCTTTCGCAGGGCGACTTCACGTTTGGCGCCTGGTCCGTAGATGCAGCCAACTGCCGCCTCGTGCGTGGCTCGGAAGTGGTGGAGCTCTCCACGCGCGAAGTCGAGATTCTCCGTTGCCTGCGCCAGAAGCCCGGCGAGATCTTTTCGCGCGACTACCTCATCACGCGCTTCTGGGGCGTCGATTTCGAAGGCTGCGAGAACGTTCTCACGGTCACACTCCACCGTCTGCGTGAAAAGCTGGGTCCAGACGCCTCGCGTATCGCCACCGCCCCCCGCAAAGGCTACTTCTACGCACCGCCATGTTTCTGCCAACGACAATAGAAGAGATGCGCAGGCTCGGATGGGACCGTGCGGACGTAATTCTCGTCAGCGGCGACGCGTATGTGGACTCCCCGTACTGCGGCACGGCCGTGATAGGCCAGGTGCTTCTCAAGAACGGCTTCCGCGCGGCGGTGCTGTCGCAGCCCGACGTGAAGGACCCCGCGGCATTCCGCGCGCTGGGAGAGCCGCGCCTCTACTGGGCGATCTCGGCCGGGTGCGTCGACTCGATGGTGGCGAACTATACGGCGTCGGGCAGGCGGCGCAGGCAGGACGACTTCACTCCGGGCGGCGAGAACACGCGCCGGCCAGACAGGGCCACGATCGTATACGCCAACGCGGCGCGTGCGGCATTTCGTCCCGCAAAGCCCATCGTCCTCGGCGGCATAGAGGCGTCGCTCAGGCGGGTGGCGCACTATGACTTCTGGAGCGACAAGGTGCGCCGTCCCGTGATTGCGGACGCCAAGGCCGACATTCTCTCCTACGGCATGGGCGAGCGGTCGATGGTGCAGCTCGCCGAGACAATCCGTGACGGCGCCGACTGGCGCGGCGTGCGCGGAATATGCTGGATGGCGAACGACGAGCAGCGAGGCCGTCTTCCCGGCGCCGTGGAACTGCCGCCTTTCGACGCCGTGGCGCAGAAGACCGACGAAGGCCGCCGCGCGTTTCTAGAGGCGCACAGGCTCTTCACCGCGAACCAGGATCCCGTCACCGCCAAGACGCTTGTGCAGCGCGTGGACCTGCGCTGGCTCGTGCACAATCCGCCCGCGCCTCCGCTTGAGCCGAACGAGCTCGACGCGGTGCACGACATTCCGTACATGCTGGACGCGCCGCCCTCCATCCGCGCGCAGGGCGCGATACGCGCGCTCGACACGGTGCGCTTCGCCGTGACGACGCACAGAGGCTGCTACGGCAACTGCAGGTTCTGCGCGATAGCGGTGCATCAGGGGCGGCGCGTGGTGAGCCGCAGCGCGGATTCCATAGTGGCGGAGGTGAGGCGGTTCGCCGAGCATCCGAAGTTCCGCGGAACGGTGGCTGACGTGGGAGGGCCGACGGCGAACATGTACGGCTTCGAGTGTCCGCGCAAGAAGACGCAGGGGGCGTGCGCGGAGCGCGACTGCCTGTTCCCGAGATGCTGTGCAGCGCTTAAGCCGGACCATGGTCCGCAGCTCGATCTGCTGCGCAGGCTGCGCGCTCTCCCGGATGTGAAACACGTCTTCGTGGCGTCGGGAATACGTCCGGACCTCATCTCTGCCGACGCGCGCCGCGGCTGCGAGTATGTGTCCGCTCTCGCGAAGCACTACGTCTCGGGCCAGCTCAAGCTCGCCCCGGAGCACGTGGTGGACCATGTGCTCGCCGCGATGGGCAAGCCCGGCGTCAAGTCGCTTCTCGATTTCAAGGACCGCTTCGACGAGGCGTCGCGCCGCGCCGGACTCCGCCAGTTCCTCACGTACTACTTCATCGCCGCGCATCCTGGCTGCACTGATGCCGACATGCGCCGCCTGCGCGACTTCGCCGTGCGCACGCTCAGGCTCGTTCCGGAGCAGGTGCAGATATTCACGCCCACCCCGCTCACCGATTCGACTGCGATGTACTACACGGGCCTCGATCCGCATACCGGCCGCCCCGTGTTCGTCGCGCGCGGCGCATCCGCCCGCCAGCGCCAGAAGGACATGCTCACGTTGCGCGGCGTCAGAAACGAGTTCAAGAAATAGGAAGGAGCCAGTCAATGCAAATGAGAAAGACGATTAACAAGTACGCCGCGTGCGTCGCGGTTGGGCTATCCGCGTTTTGCGCAACGCCAGTGCCGGCGGTCAACGGGCCTGATGGAGGCTGCCCGGTTTCCGTGAAACTGCGCGGGCACGAGAACACGGAATGGTCGCGGTCGTACGCCTACCATCTCGTGGACGGGCGCAAGAACCTGCCACGCGTGCTGCTGGTGGGCGACTCGATCGTCAACGGCTACGAGGGCGAGGCGAGGCGTCTCCTTGAGGCGAAGGGCGTCAACGTCACCTACTGGATTTCGTCCTACTGCGTGACGAGCCCGCACTACCTGACCTTCCTCGGGATCTACCTCGACGAGGCGAAGTACGACGTGATTCACTTCAACAACGGGCTTCACTCGCTCGACACGCCGACGGCGGACTGGGAAAAGCGGTTCGAGGCGGCGCTCCGGCTCATTCGCGAGAAGCAGCCCGCGGCGAAGATCGTGTGGTGCACGTCCACGCCGC
>JAFXIL010000166.1 GCA_017563185.1 Kiritimatiellia bacterium
CAGCGCGTCTGCGATGACCGTCTGCTCCGTGGCGCAGATCATGCCGTTGTCGAACGTCTTTGAGTGTATGATCGAGTTGACGGCGTTCACGAGGTCGCAGCTCGGGTCGAGGATCGCCGCCGCGTTGCCCGCGCCCACGCCGAGCGCCGGCGTGCCGGAGGAGTAGGCCGCCTTCACCATGCCGGGGCCGCCCGTCGCGAGGATGATGTCCGCCTCCTTCATGAGGAGGTTCGTCTTGGGAAGGCTCGGCGCCTCGATGCACGCGATGATGCCCTCTGGCGCACCGGCCGCAACCGCCGCCTCGAGAACGATCCTTGCCGCCTCGCGGGTGCTGTTCTTCGCGCGCGGATGCGGGCTGATCACGATTCCGTTCCTGGTCTTGAGCGCAAGCAGCGTCTTGAAGATCGTTGTGGACGTGGGATTCGTTGTGGGAATGACGGCGCCGATCACGCCGATCGGCTCGGCCACCTTCATGATGCCGGCGGACGCATCCTCCTCCACCACGCCGCACGTCTTGACGTCCTTGTACGTGTTGTAGATGTACTCCGCCGCATAGTGGTTCTTGATTATCTTGTCCTCCACTATGCCCATGCCGGTCTCCTCCACCGCCATCTTGGCAAGTGGAATGCGCATACGGTTCGCGGCGATTGCCGCAGCCTTGAATATCGCGTCCACCTTTTTCTGCGCATACGCGGCGAAGCGCGTCTGTGCCGCGCGCACGCCGGCGATCTGCGCCTCCAGTTCTGCGACGCCGCCTGCGGCGTCCGGTCTGTCGTTCTCGTTCATCTTTTTTCTTCCTTGGTCTGTTGACGTAAAGCCTATTTCCGAAAGCGCCGCATAGTATAGCAACTTATTTACCGATAGTCAAGTAGCGATAATAAAATCCCGATATTTTTCTTGCCTTGCCCCGCATCACGCGAAAATGTGGTATAATGGGCGCCGATGAACAAGGATGACAAACAAGGCTCCCTTCCGCTGCCCACCATACGCAGGTATCCCGCCTACCTTCGCCTGATCCGCGAGCGCATGGCCGCCGGAGACGAAGAAATATCAAGCGCGGCGCTCGCCGCGGCGCTGGGCATAGACCCCGTTCTCGCCCGCAAGGACATCGCGATGATGGGCATTCCCGGCCGCCCCCGCTGGGGCTACCCGGCGCGCGAGCTTGTAAAGGCCATCCGGCACGCGCTGGGCTGGGACAATGCGACCGACGCCGCCCTCGTCGGCTGCGGCTCACTGGGCCACGCCCTCGTCGGCTACGGCGGCTTCGCCGAGCAGCACCTGTCGATAGTCGTGGCGTTCGACGCAAACCCTTCCCTGCACGGCCAGACCGTGCATGGCGTGAAGGTGCGGCCGATGGAGGAGATCAGCCGCCTCGTGCACAGGCTTCACATACAGCTTGGCATCCTCACGGTGCCCGACTCCGCAGCCCAGGAATGCGCGGCGGCGCTCGTCGCCGCCGGCGTCAAGGGCATCTGGAACTTCACCTCCGTGCAGCTTTCCGTGCCGGACGACGTGATCGTGCAGAGCGTGGACCTCGCGCAGTCGCTGGCCGTGCTCTCGCACAAGATAGCCAACAGGCAGCGAAGCGAGAACATCTAGCCCCGCTTCATTTGACAAACTGAGTCTTCTCCACTGCTACAGGATTGCCGACTCGCCGGGCTTGAAGTCGCGCTCGAGCGTGGCCTCGCCGCTGTTGCGCGTCTTGCCGCGCGTCCAGCCGGGCGGCAAACGGCGGTCGCGGGGCGACCGCCCTACCTCGGCAGGGACGGCACCCCGTGCCATCCATGGATCCACCAACCGGAAGCGCCCGCCCTTCTCTGACTTCACCTCCACACGCACGACCTTGCCGTCCTTCATCTCTGCCGAAACGACGAAACATCCCTTCGCACGCAGGTTCTCGAACTTCGCGTCCGCACCCGTCCAGTTCGGAAACACCTTCGCGTATCCATGGTCGCACTGGATTAGCATAGACTGCACAAACTCCATCGCGCCGATCTTCTCGACTCCGTGCACGCCGTCGTGGATGTGGAAGTTCTTCTGCATGATGCTAAGCTGGTGCTTCTTGAACGCGTCGATGACGGCCTGGGCAGGATATCCCGAGCGGATCGCCGTCGCGAAGAGCTTCGGCGTCTGGTTGATGCCAGACCACGCATGCCCCTTCCCGATGGCGATGTTGCCGTTCACGGCGTTCGTCGCGAGCGCGCGGAACTCGTCCGTCACGTCGAACGCGAACTGCTCGCCGGGAATGACGCTTTCGAGGTTGATGGCGTTGCCGCCGGACGGATTCGCAGAACCGTCCGCATTCTCCACACCCGAGAGCATCTTCACCGGCTTGCCACTTATGGGATAGACGCCGACGGCGAGCGGGGAAAGGTGTTCATGCATGTCCTTCCACGCGGCGAATTTCGCGTCGGATACTTCGATCCCAATTTCGCGCAACACCGGTACGACATCGACAAGCGTCTCGAAGAGGTGCTTCACGCAGCCGAGCGCCGGGGCGCTGTTCTTCTGGAGGCCGCTGCCCTCCCAGTGCGAATCCCACACGTTGTAGCGATAGGCCGCGACGGAGCGCGGCCCTCCCATAGCTTCTTTCTCGCGCCACTTGAGGAAGAAGTTAGCCGTCTTGTCGAGGACCGGCCACACCTTCTTCAAATAAGCGCGATCGAGCGTGTATTCCCAATGCGTACACATCACGGCGCACTGGAACGCGCCGTCGGAAATCTGGCTCCAGTGGCTGCCATGTCCCTCCGCGCTCGTGCCCCACGGACCGAGCGCCACGGGATAGAGCGCCGCGTCGTCAATGCCGCCCGCGACGTCAGGACGGCTATCCAGGTAGGCGCGCGTGTTCTTGTAGAACCGCCCATTGCACCTGTCGAGATGCGGCAGCACCTCCTTCGCGTTGCGAATCGCCTGCGGCAGGTAGTCGACGAGCGGGTCCGGCATGGCGTCCGCCACCTCGCAGCGATTCGCGGCGAAACAGCCGTAGTACGTACCGACGTAGTTGTAGTTCAAGTGGAAGTCGTTGTGCCACTTCGCGTTATCGGTCGTCACCCAGATGCCGTAGAGTCCGGGCGGAAACTTGCCCTTCCGCACGCCGGCGCCGAGCAGATAGACCTGTCCGTGGTAGAAGCGGTCGAGCTCCGCGTCGCCCGTCGCGACGCGGCTGCGCGCCCACCATTCTTTCCACCATGTCGCGTGCGCGGCCCTTATCCAGGCAAGCTCTTCCCATGTGAAGCGGCGCGACGGGGCGGACGAGACGACAAATGCAAATGGCACGTTGGCGCGTATCTTCGCCCACGCCATCGCGTGTCCCTCGCCCGGCGTCGAGAAGTTTTCGAGCTCCACGCCGAGCACGCTCAAGGCGGCGGTGGCGCTTTTCGTCCAGCCCCGTGGATCGCCCTGCGGAAGCAGGTTGATCGTCGAGCGGCGCACGTAGAACGCCTCCTTCGACGCCCTCACCTCGACCGGGAACGCCTTCCTCTCTCTGTGCGCCTCCAGGTGAACGGCCCAGCTGTCGTCCGCGTCGGAGACGCCTACCATGACAAGCAGGTCCTCCGTGGACGCCACGTAGGTCTCGATCTTCACGCGTCCCTTGCCGAATCCACCATCGGTGCGGAGCATCGCAGTGGGCAGGTCGAGCGTGTCCGTGGACGTGACGCTGTGCATTCCCGGCCCGATGCTGAAGTCCGCGAAGGAAATCGGGCGGATGTTGTTGTCGGCGCCGCCGCACGTGAAGTCGCCGCAGCTCCAGAGGTCGCCGCGCGTCAGCACGAACTTCTTGTGGTTGCCGTCGCCGCCGTTGACAGCGCCGAGCGAGCCGTTGCCGAGCAATGCCGCCGTCGGAAGGTCTGTGCTGTACGACGTACCCGGCTTCGCGCTCTCCCACGTCGGGTTGAACTGCGCCGGGCCCGGAAACTCCACTGCCCCTGCACACAGCGCGCAGCCTCCCATGATTGCCTTGCAAATGAATTTGAGACTGATTCTTCTAAACGCCATTAAGATCTCCTCCATAGTTCGTGGGGACATTATACCACATTTGTGCTATAATATCATTGTTTTGCGAACGGCGGACCGATTTGGACCATTTGCCGCGCCGGTGCAAATACTCACCCTCAAACCCAGGAGAATAGCATGACGAAGATATCAATCGCGGCGGCGCTTGGCACATGCATGGCGGTGTTCGCCGCCGAGCCAGAACCGAAGAACGTACCAGAGCTCATAACCACGAAGTCCGGCGAAAAGGTGACTAGCGTGGAGATGTGGGAGAAGGTGCGCAGGCCGGAGCTGATGGAGATTTTCCTCGAGAACGAATACGGCAGGCGCCCGGTGGAGAGGCCGGAATCGCTCGCCTTCGAGCTGGCCGAGCCGGACAAGGTGATGATGGACGGCAAGGCCGTGCGCAAGCGCGTGCGCGTTTCGTGGAAGGGTCCGCTCGCCTCCCAGAGCTTCGTCTTCACCGCCTTCATCCCCGTGACGGCGAAGGAGCGCCCCGCGCCCGGCTTCATCCTCATCTGCAACCGCCCCGCCGCGGCGAACATCGACCCAGAGCGCGTGAAGAGGAGCGAGTTCTGGCCGGCGGAGGAGATCGTGGCGCGCGGCTATGCGGCGCTTGCGTTCTGGAACGGCGACGTCGCGCCCGACGATCCCAAGGGCGACTGCTCGAAGGGTGTACACGCATGCTGGGCGAAGGGGCGCACGGCGAACAGCTGGGGCGCGCTCTCGGCCTGGGCGTGGGGAGCGAGCCGCGTTCTCGACTGGGTGGAGACCGAGCCGCTCTTGGACGCGAAGCACTTCGGCGTCGTCGGGCACTCGCGCGGCGGCAAGACCGCCCTTCTCGCCGGCGCCACGGACACGCGTTTCGCGATGGCCTGCGTGAACGATTCCGGATGCAGCGGCGCGAAGCTCAACCACATCCGCCTCCCGAAGTCCGAGTCCATCGCGCGCATCACAAAGGCCTTCCCCCACTGGTTTTGCCTGAACTACAGGGAATTCGCCGGCAAGGAGTTCGAGATGGACTTCGACCAGCACATGCTCGTGGCGCTCGTTGCGCCGCGCGCCGTGGCGATCGCCTCCGCCAGCAAGGACGACTGGGCCGGCCAGCGCGGCGAATACTCGAGCGCCCTCCTCGCCTCGCCCGCCTGGGCGCTCTACGGAAAGAAGGGGCTCGTCTCAAGTTCGTTCCCCAAGCCCGGCGAGGCGCGCCAGGAAGGCACGGTCTCGTACCACCTCCGCCCCGGCATCCACAATCTCACACTCCACGACTGGAACCGCTACATGGACTTCGCAGACCGCCTCGGCTGGAAACGATGATTCACTTCAGCTACTGCGGTGGTTCATCAGAAACGCCATCGTGATGATGACGGCAAAGCCGCACCAGCTGAAGGCATCTGGCACCTGAGCGAAGGCCAGATACCCCAGAAGCGCCGAGAAGAGTATGTTCGTGTAGTCGAACACGGCGATGCGCCGCGGCTCGGCGAAGCGGTACGCGGCGGTGACGCCGAACTGCCCGATCGCCGCTCCCGCGCCCGCGCCTGCCAGTATCGCCACCTGCGCGGCGGTCATCGGGTGGTAGTCGAATACGAGAAACGGTACCGACGCGAGGCATGAGAATGCTGAGAAGAATAGCACGATGAATCTGCCGTCCATCTTGAGGATGCCGAGTTCTCGCACGCACGCATACGCCGCTCCCGCGCACACTCCGCTCGAAAGTCCGCACAACGCAGGCAGAAGCGGCATCGCGCCAAAGCCAGGCTTCACCACCAGCGCGGCGCCGGCGAGCGCGCCCACGAGACAAAGCGCCTGCCGCAGAGTTATTCGCTCTTTTATGAAGAGCCAGCTGAATAGCACGGTGAAGAACGGCGCGAGCTTGTTGAGCATCATGGCGTCGCCCAGGTCGATCTTGCCCAGCGCGTAGAAGTTGCCGAAGATGCCGGCTGTGCCCACGACCGCGCGCAGCGCCAGCACGGACCATCTGCGCACGGCCGGGCCTTCGCCGAACGACACCGGCCCCTGCGCACGCCTCGCGAACATCGCAAGGGCGATCATGAGAGCCACCGCATTGCGGAAGAAGCTCTTCTGGAACGCGGAGATCGGAGCGCCGTGCAGATCGGCCATGCGCACGAACATGCCCATCAGCGCGAAGCCGAAGGCCGACGCGACTAGGCAGAACACGCCCCTTGCAGTGCTTCGGTCTGTTGCGGGCTCCATGCCGCTCACCAGTCGCGCGCGTTCGGAGAAAGCGGGGCCTTGCGCATGCGGGCCTTCTTCTCGTTCTCGTGCTCGTCGCTGCGCTCCTTGGCCTTGCGCAGAAGTTCCTCGACCTCTTTCATGTCCTTGGGCTCCTCTTTCTGCTTCTGCTCATCAGGCTTCTTCTCCTCTTCCTGCTGCTGATCCTGCTGATCCTTCTGGTCCTGCTGCTGGTCCTTGTCGTCCTTGTTCTGGTCTTTCTTGTCGTCCTTGTTCTGCTGCTGTTGCTGCTGCTGGTTCTGGCTGCTGCCGCCCTGGCCGTCGTCTGGCGGCAGAAGTTCGCGTATGCGGTGGAGCATATTGAGCGCCTCAAGCTGCTCTGGCGGCAGAGGAGTCTTGCACATCGCCGCCTGCTTGGCCTCGGCCTGCGCGGCGAGCGCTGCTATCTCGGCCTGCTTCTCCTTCGTGAAGGGCACGGCGTTCGTGTTGCCGTTCTGGATCTTCTGCTGTATCTCCTGCTCCTTGCGCTGCGCCCAGGCGGGGAACTTCGCGCGGAATACGCGCGTGTGGTCCAGGGCGTCGCGCTGCCAGTCGCAGCCGTTCACGCTCTCGGCGTCGATGTAGGCGTTAGTCTGGCAGAGGATGCCGGCCGTCACCTCGGCGCGCGGATCGGAGGCGAGCATGGCGCAGCGTTCGCGCAGCCGCCGATGGATGGAGAGCACGTCGGCGGCGTTGGTGGGCTGCGCGGCCCTGGCGAGTTCGACCTGGCCTTTTTCCAGCGCCTCGGCGAGAGTGGAGACCTCGCCGGCGAGAACGACGGTGAACGGCGGCTCGTTGGTGGACGTGGGGGCGTCCTGAGCGCAGACCTGCTGCGCCCAGGCGGGAAGCTTTGCGCGGACTAGGCGCGTGAAGTCGAGCGCCTCCGCCTGCCAGTCGCGTCCGTTCTCGCGCTCCGCGCGGGCGAGCGCGTTGGTCTGCGCGCGCAGGCCCTCGTCGATTGCCGCCGGCGGCTCGAGCGTGGGCTTCCAGTAGCGGTGGAAGGCGCCTTCGGCGGCGGCGAGCTTCTCGGCGGCGTCTGGCGACATGTCCTCAAGCAGCTCCACGGCCTTGCGCGCGGCGTCGCGCGTGGACTCTATGTCGCCCACGATCTGCGCGGCCTGCTGCTCGTTCGTCACGGACTTCATCACGTACTGCTTCAGCGGGATGAGCTTGTCGGCGAGCTCCCCCGCCCTTCTCGCGAGCTCTTCGCTTCTCGCGACCGCCGTTCCCGCCTCGTTCGTCAACACGCCCCTCTGCTCGTTCAGCACCGCAAGCGCCTCCTTCTTCGCGGCCGCCAGCAGCGACGGCATCTGCTCCTTCTCCGTCGCCTTCAGCACCTTGGCCACGTGCGCCGTCTCGCGCAGCTCCTTCAACTGATCGGTGGCGCGCGTGAAGTTCCGGTTGGCGCGCGGGTCGTCCGGCGCGGCCCTGAGCGCGATCTGCATCGCCGCCGCCGCCTCGGCGGCCGCCTTCTCGGCGCCGACGGGATCCTCGGCCTGGAGGCTGCGCCGCCTCGCGTGCTCGAGCGCGCCGACTATCTCCGCCGCTCGCGCGCCGTGGGTGCGGCTGAGGAGGAGCGGCTGGAGCGTCGCCAGGGCGTTCGTCGAATCGCCGGCCTTCCAGTAGTCGTAGCCCATGTTCCATATCTCGCGGTCGGTGAGCTGCGCGTCGCCCGGCGGAGCGTACGCGGCCTCGGCCGCCACGGGGGCGGCGTTGGTGGCCGCCGAGGAAGCGGCGGCCGGCGCGGCGTTCGTGCCCTCGTCCGCCCGCACCGCGCAGCACAGCACGAGAACGGACGCCGCCGCGGCCGCAGCGCGGGAGGTGCGGCCGGCGAAGCGTCCGCGCGAGAGGGCGCCTGCGGCCAGCACGAGAAGGAGCCCCGGCACGAGGAAGAACCCGAAGCGCTCGGTGGCGCGCTGTTCCTCCGCCTCGGCCTCCTCCTTCGCCTGCACCTGGCGCAGGAAGCGGCGGTATATGGAGCCGAGCGTCGTCTCGGCGGTGCCGGCCGTGGCGAGCGGCACGTAGCGGCCGCCGCTCGCGCGGGCGATCTCGACCAGCGCCTTCTCCTCCAGCTTCGTGGTCACGGCCTTGCCCTGGTACTGCTGCACGCCGGAACCGGACGCATCGGGGATGGAGCTCGCCTCCTTGGGATTGCCGAGGCCGACGGTGAAGATGGGTATGCTGCGCTTCGCGGCGGCTCTGGCCGCGTCGAGGGCGCCGCCGCGCAGGTCGCCGCCGTCGGAGATGAGGATGACGGCGTTGTGGTCGTCGGCGGCCGGGTCGAGCGCGTCCAGGGCGGACTTCACGGCGCTGCCGAGGTCGGTCTCGCCGCGCGGGGCGGATTCCGGCGTGACGCCCTCCAGCGTGGCGCGCAGGAAGGCGTGGTCGGTCGTGAGCGGGCACAGTAGCACGCCGGTGCGGCGGAACGCCACAAGCGCGCAGCGGTCCCCCTCCAGCGCGTCGATGAGGTCCGCCACGTCCGCCTTCGCGCGCTCCAGGCGGTTCGGCCTCACGTCGGCTGCGAGCATCGAACGCGACACGTCCAGCGCCACCACCACGTTGCGCGTGCGCGCCACGGTCTTCTGGCTGGAGTGCCCCCACTGCGGGCGCGCCGCCGCGAACACCACCAGGAACAGCCCCGCCAGCAGCAGCGCCGCCTGGAGGCTGAACAGCCGCGGCCGCCGCGGCAGCAGCCTTCCCTGCAGGGGGCGCGCCACCATCGCCGAGAGGTTCCGCTCGGCCCGCGCCCTGAGATACGTCCAGAACGCCCCCGCCACCGGCACGAGCGCCACCAGAACCAACATCCAAGGATATACGAATTTCATAAGTTTGAAAGTTTGAAGGTTTGAAGGTTTGAAAGTTTGAAGGTTTGAAAGTTTCTGGCTTCTGATTTCCAGTTTCTAGTTTATGGTTGGAAATCGGAAGTCCAGAATCAGGCGAGACGGCGCGACGCCGCCATCTGGAGCGACACGGCCATGACGAGCAGCGCCACTCCCGCAAGGAGGAACGGGGCGAAGTACTCGTGCCAGCGCTGATAGACGGTGCGGTCGAGCGTGGTCTTCTCGAGGGAGTCGATCTCCTCGAGGGCGGCCTTGAGGCCGCCGACGTCGTTCACCGCGAAGTAGCGCGCGTGCGTCTTCTCCGCGATGGACTTCAGCTGCGACTCGTCGAAGGACATGTTGGCGTACTGGATGGACGTGCGCCCGAACATGTCGCGCGCCTTGAACGGCGTGCGGCGCGACTTCGTTCCCACGCCTATGGTGTAGACGCGGATGCCGAGCTTCTCGGCGGCGGCGGCCGCGGCGTCCGGCTCCACGACGCCGGTGTTCGACACGCCGTCCGAAAGAAGAATGACTATTTTCGACTTCGGCTCTGCGTCCTTCAGGCGGGCGAGCGCCGTCGCGAGGCCGTCGCCCACGGCCGTCATCGTCTCGTCCGGATCTACGGGGCGGCCGTTCGCGTCGTAGCTCACGCTCGGCACCTCCACTCCCTTGAGCACGTGCAGCAGCGCCTCGTGGTCCGCCGTGAGCGGCGCGCGCGACGAGGCGTAGCCGCCGAACGTGACGAGGCCGATGAGGTCGTCGGGGCGGGCCTGGATGAACTTCCTGAACACGTCCTTCACCACGTCGAGGCGCGTCTCGGGGCTGCTGCGGTTCGTGGCGAGGTCGAGCGCCTCCATCGAGCCGGAAACGTCAACCGTCATCGCGATGGCGATGGCGTCCACGCTGCGGTTGCCCTGCGAGAGCGCCCTGCGCGGACGCGCCGCCGCCACCACAAGCAGCGCCGCCCCCGCCAGGAATATGAACGGCGCGAGGTTCGCCACCTTGGCCCGCCACCCCGCCGTCCTTGCCGGCAGGCGCCGCACAGGCGCGAACTTTATTCCAGTGCGTCTGCCCCTTCTCAGCATCCGCCATCCGGCGAGCCCCAGCGGCAGCGCCATCAGAAAGCACCACGGCCATGCAAAGCTCATGCCGCACCTCCTTTCTTCACGGCGGCGGACGATGGCCCGGGCTGCGCGGAATCGGTGCGCAGGTACGTTCGGGCCCTGTCGGTTGCGGAGTCGGCCATGGCGGGAGTCGCGTCAACGCCGGCGAACTTCACCATGTCGGCGGATTCCAGAAAGCTCTTCAGCTCCGCCACCGCCTCGGGCGTGAAGGCGGGGTTCTCCTTCGCCGCCGCGAGGAACTCCTCGGTCGTCAGGTTGGGCGCACGCACGGAATGGCGGCGCTCGATGTAGCGGCGCACGACCATCGTCAGCTCCACGTAGAAGTCCTTGAAGAACCCGCGCCCAGGCAGACCCTTCCTGAGCAGATTCTCAAGCTCGTACATGGCGCGCTCGATCGGGCTCATGCGGTGGATGCGCACCATCGTGCGGATCTTGCGGACGACGAGCCAGGCGGCGCACAGGACGCCGGCGGCGGCGAGCAGAATGCCAAGGCAGATGCCAACGAGCTTCCAGCTGAGCGGCGGCAGGTCGCGCTTCGGCGCTATCTCCATGTCGCCCGTCACCACCTCGCGCGCAGGCGGATTGTCGAATACGACGGGCGCGGTGTAGAACGTCTGCACGTCGTCTCCCGCCGCCACCGTCACCACAAACGGCGCAAGGCGGTAGCGCGGGGCCATCGGCTCCGGCACGAGCCGCCAGCGCGTCACAAGCGTTGTGGAGCCGTCCGCTTCCGCGACGGGCTCTTCTGGAACATCCTCGGCCACCTGGAATCCTCTGAAGCGGTCCCGCAGGTCTGGCAGCGACGCCTTCTTGCCGGACGGCGACTTCACGGTCACCGTGACGTAGAAGTCGCGCGCGGGGTCCACCGCGTCTGGCTCCGACTCGACCGTCACCCCCACTCCGTCGCGGCCGAGGTCAGCCGTCCGCGCGGCGTCAAGCGCCGCGAACGGCAGCGCCGCCGCGAGCGCGGCGGCCCAAAGCGCGAAACCAGAAACCCGAAACCCGGAACTTTTCATCTTTTGGACGCCCTTCTCTTGAACAGCGCGCGGATTGCCTGGATGTACGGTCTGTCGGTGAAGACCGGCACGTTGTCGATGCCGCTCCGCGCGAAGAAGCGGTCGCGATGCTCCGTCTCGGCCTTTGCGACGGCTGCGAACTTGGCGCGTACCGAGGCGTCTGCCGTATCGACGAGCAGCAGCTCGCCCGTCTCGGGATCCTCCAGCTCCGCAAGCCCCACGTTCGGCAGCTCGGCCTCGGCCGGGTCGCTCACGGGGATGCACACCACGTCGTGGCGGCGGGCCACAACGCGCAGCAGCTTCTCGTAGTCGGCGGAATCGCCGCCTGCGCCGCGCAGGAAGTCGCTCACGAGAAACACCACGGCGCGGCGCTTCTGCACGCCGTTGAGGAACCTGAGCGCGCCGGCGATGTCGGTGCCGCCGGTCGCGTCGTCCTCCGCGGCGAGCACCTCGCGCACAAGGCGCATAACGCTCTGGCGGCCCTTGCGCGGAGGGATGTACTTTACGATGCGGTCGGAGAAGAGCACGAGGCCGATCTTGTCCTGGTTGCGGATCGCGGTGAGCGCGAGCAGGCTCGCCACCTCGGCGGCGAGCTCGGCCTTCGAGCGCTCCACGCTGCCGTACGTCTGCGAGCCGGAGACGTCCACGAGGAACATCACGGTGAGCTCGCGCTCTTCGCTGAAGCGCTTGATGAACGGCACGCCGGTGCGCGCGGTGACGTTCCAGTCGATCGTGCGCACGTCGTCGCCCGCCACGTACGGGCGCACCTCGTCGAATTCGACTCCCTGGCCCTTGAACGTAGAGTGGTAGTCGCCGCTCAGCTGGTCGTCGATGAGGCGGTTGGTGAGGATTCTGATCTTCCCCACCTTCGCCATCAACTCTTTTACATCAATTGCCATTCATGTACTCCCTATCTCACACAGAGGCACAGAGACACAGAGAAGATTTCAGAACTGGGACGCTGCCCCAGCCCCCGAACGCCAACACAATCGCATGGGTTGGACACTCCTGGCCATTATTCATAACCATTGACAATCCTTTCTATGCCATTGACCATTTTCATCTGCCCAAAATTCAGAAGCAAGCCAATGTCCTTGTTCATCAACACAAGATATGTCTTGAGCTGTCTTGCAAACACAGGATTCTTCTGCTCCGTCGCCTTCAGTTCCACGACGATCTGCTCATCAACGATCATATCAACCCGAAAAGCATTCTCGAACTTCATCCCCTCATAGTCAAACGATACGGGCACTTGTGTTTCCACCCTGTGACCACGGCGGACCAACTCGGCGGCCAGGATCATCTCGTACGCAGACTCAAGCAATCCTGGCCCCAGCCGCTGATGCAGCTTGACAGCCGCATCAACGATGTCGCCGCTTATTTCATTCTCCTGGGTCATTAATCAACCTTCCCTCGACATGAAATCTAGGCCATTTCTCACTCTTTCAAGACTCTCTGTGTCTCTGTGCCTCTGTGTGAGAAAAAAATCACGGGACGGGGATAGTGGAGAGGATCTTGTCGATGATGATGTCGCTCGTGACGTTCTCGGCTTCGGCCTCGTAGGTGAGCAGGATGCGGTGGCGCAGCACGTCGTGGGCGACCTCCTTCACGTCCTGCGGCGTTGCGTAGGCGCGGCCGTGCAGAAGCGCGTTGGCGCGCGCGGCCTTGTTGAGGCAGAGGGTGGCGCGCGGCGAGCAGCCCACCTGGATCTGCTCCTTCAGGCCCTCGAGGCCCTTCACGCGGTCCGGCTCGCGCGTGGCGAATACGATGTCCAGTATGTAGTCGCCCACCTTCTCGTCGCAGTACACCTCCTTGAGCGTCTCGCGCAGGGCGAGGATGTCGTCCATGCCGCACACGGTCTCGGCCTCGGGCGAGCTGGCCTGCTGGGCGAAGCGCTCCATGATCCTGCGCTCGTCGCTGCGGCTGGGGGTCTCGACGAGGCACTTGAACATGAAGCGGTCCACCTGCGCCTCGGGAAGCGGGTATGTGCCCTCCTGCTCGATCGGGTTCTGCGTGGCGAGAACGAGAAAGGGCTTCGGAAGCGGGTATGTGGTCTCGCCGATCGTCACCTGCTTCTCCTGCATGGACTCGAGAAGCGCGCTCTGCACCTTCGCCGGCGCCCGGTTTATCTCGTCCGCCAGCAGCAGGTTCGTGAACACCGGGCCCTTCTTCGGCGAGAATTCGCCCGTCTTCGGCGAGTAGATCAGCGTGCCCACCACGTCGGCCGGCAGAAGGTCCGGCGTGAACGATATGCGCTTGAAGTCGAGGCCCAGCACCTTCGCGATCGTGTTCACGCTCAGGGTCTTCGCAAGGCCCGGCACGCCCTCGAGCAGTATGTGGCCGTCGGTGACGAGCGCGAGCACAAGCCGGTCGATCAGCTTCTCCTGGCCCACGATCACCTTGCCCACTTCGTTCGTGATCTTCTTCACCAGCTCGCCCTGGGCGGCGATGCGGTTGGTAGCGTTC
Source organism: Kiritimatiellia bacterium (assembly GCA_017563185.1). Lineage (GTDB taxonomy): Bacteria > Verrucomicrobiota > Kiritimatiellia > RFP12 > UBA1067 > RUG572. Next base: position 13,654 of record JAFXIL010000166.1, read on the forward strand.
TGCAGATCCATACAATTCCTTTCTTTGGTTTCGCAGCGCGGCCCTCGCGGGCTCTCCTCTGCCTTCGCCGTAAACTATAGCGCAATCGCGGCGCGCGCGCAAGGGGAAAAGCGGAGAATCGCAGATTCGCTAACATGGTGCTAACAAACGGCGCGGGCAGACGGCGCGCCGCCCGCCCCGCACCGGCCGTTCACAGGCCGAAGCGGGCGCGCACGAGCGCGAGCTGGGTGAGGAGCGAGTCGCGGAGCGGACGGAAGTGCGACGACTTGTTGCCTTCCGCGTACACCGTCTCGATCGGAATCTGGAGCGGCCTCCGCGCGTGCCTCCGCGCGTCCACGAGCATCCTCATCTCGTACTCGTAGCGGTCTCCGCCGATCTCCAGCATCCGCCCCAGCAGGTCGCGCGGAATGCCGCGCAGCCCCGTCTGCGTATCACCGACGGAAAGCCCCGTGAGGATCCAGAAGAAGACGCGCGCCCAGAAGTTGCCGAACCTGCTGCGCAGCGGCACGCGGCCGGTGAAGCGCCGCACTCCCAGCACCAGCCCGCCCCGGCACGACGGCACCTCGGCCGCGACGCGGCAGATGTCGGCCGTCTTGTGCTGCCCGTCGGCGTCGGCCGTGACCACGCCCTTCGCGCACGGCAGATTCTCGAGAATCCACGCGAACCCCGTGCGCAGCGCGGCGCCCTTGCCGCGGTTGCGCTCGTGCACGAGAAGCGCGTCCACGCGCGGACGCACGGCGGAGAAAACGTCCGCGCCGGCGGTGGATCCGTCGTCCACCACCACCACGTGCGCGAAGCGCTCGCGCAGCTCCCCAACGAGCTCGGCGAGAGCGGCGTCCGGCTGGTACGCCGGAATGAGCACTGCTACGTCTTCGACCATAGTGCGCGCACCTCCTCAAGAGACTTCTTCAGCTCGTCGAACGCGACCGGCGAATGCGGCTCGAAGACGCGCAGCACGCTGCGGCGCGCGAGCGGCGCAAGAGCCGCGAAGTCGACCTTCCCCCATCCGGGCTGGCGGTGGTCGTCGTGGTAGTCCTCCACGTCGTTCAAGTGCATCCCGCACACGTGCTCCTCCACGCGCCGCGCCACTTCGGCGGAGGCGTCGCTCCACATGTGGCATTCGCGCACGCGCGCATGGCCAGTGTCGAACCAGAGGCGCACTGGCGCGCCGTCGAGGTCCTCCATCAGCTCAAGCGCCTCGTCCGCGTTGGGGAAACCCTCTAGGCTTGGAAGGTTCTCGAGGGCGAGCGTCACGCCCGCCTTCTCGAGGTCGGGAATCACGCGGTCGAGCTCGCGGCGGAAGGTCTCGAGCAGCTTCGCGCCGCGGGCGCGACGGCGCTTCTTCGCCTTGGCGAGGAACTTGGCATGGCGCGGGTTGCCGGGGGCTGGCTTGCCGTCCGGGCCAAGGATGAGCTGGCGCAGGGCGTCAGAACCATAGTTCACGAACCATCCGTCCAGGCGGACGTATCCGGCGTGGGTCACCACCACTCTGGCGCCAAGATCCTGCGCGCAGTGGAGAGTGTCCCGCAGAAGCAGGCGTGCAAGGGCGCGCTCGTCCTCGTCTGGGTCGGCGAGCTGGTGCAGCTCGGGGTGTCCGCTGGGCGCGCCCACCGGCACCGGACAGTACGCATGCACCGAATCGACGGGCATTTCGCCGAGGCGGCGGCGGAAGCCCGCGAGCTGTTCCGGCGTGGTGCGGAAGCCGAGTTCGAGGGCGTCGAAGCCGAGCGCAAGCGCCTCGTCCACGATGGCGGAACCGTCGTCGAGGCGGGCGTTGTTCCAGTTTGTGGAAAGCGCAAAGCGCATCGCGGCATCTCCTATGCGTACGGGCCGAGAAACTCTTCCCGGAAGTCGAAGCCGCCGATGAAGTCGGCGCGCGAGTCGCTATCGGTCTTCCCGATGCGCTTCGCGTCGTAGAGGTTGAACACTATCTCGCCCACGTCCTCGCAGCTGTGCACGCCCCACTGGGAGAGCACCGTGAAGGCGAGCGGGCCGTACGCGTCGAGAGCGAGGTCGCGGAAGAAGCCCAGCAGCTCCTGCCCGGTGACGTGCCCCTTGGCGCTCTCGCTCGCCTCGGCGATGGCGCGCATCACGAAGTCGTACGCCCGCGAGTCGTAGCGGGAGTCCTTGCGTAGGATGTCCGAGTAGTCCTCGGCGTCGAATGTTATCTCTGGAATGTCCATTTTCCCATGTGCGCGGCGCGCGGGAGGTTGCTAGAGTCGAATGCGGGCGGCAAGCGCCTCAAGGGCCGCCATGTCGCCCTTCCCGCTCTTGAAGGATAGCGGCTCGCCGCCTTCGCGGCGCGGCACGATGTGGAAGTGCAGGTGGAACACGCTCTGCCCGGCTGCGGGGCCGTTGTTCTGCAGGATGTTGAAGCCGTCGCAGGGGAGCGCCTCCTTGATGTGCGCGGCCACCTTCTTGACGCGCGAGAGGATTTCGCCGAGCGCGGCGTCGGGCACATCGAGAAGGCCTGCGTAGTGGGCCTTGGGTATGACGAGCGTGTGCCCCTCGGAGCAGGGGTTGATGTCGAGATACGCGAGCACGAGGTCGTCTTCATAAACCTTGAAGCACGGAATCTCTCCCTCCGCGATCGCGCAGAAAATGCAGTCGTTCTTCATGTTCAGCAGCTCCTTCCTTTTGATGCCGGCGAAGATTATGCCCCGTCGGCATGTTTCCGGCGCAGCACCCGTTGCCTGGTCGATGCCAACAGTGCTTTCTTGTGGACGGAGGGATTATAGCACATTCCGATCGGGGGATGCAAGGGGGGAATGGGCGGTTTCAGGGCCCGGGCGGAATCTACACGATCCTGTCGCCCCAGAAGGCCGCCGAGACGTCGGGGCAGAACGGATCGGCCTGCTTCTTCGACTTGCGCACCTTGGCGGCCTTCAGCCGGCCAGTCTTGTGGCCAAGCTCCCACAGATGGCCGAAAACGATTCTCTCCGGCATGACATTGCGCACCGCCGCGGCCACGTTTATGCCGCATCCCGGAAAGAAGAGCCACAGGTCGGGACGGCCCCAGGTGGTGCCGACCTTCTTTTCGCTTCCGCTTCCGCTGTCGCCCGTGTGGTACAGGATGAAGTTCCCCACGCGGATCTCGAAGGCCGTGGTGAAATCCACCAGATAGTCGTTGTGGTCTATGAGAGAGGTCCTGATCTCCACGTCCTTGATCTTGAACGTCTTGCGGGCGCGCGTGTAGCCGCCGTTCTTTCTCCAGTCCGGCGCGCCGTAGTTGTCGAGGAAGTTGGATATCACCGTCTTTCCGGCGCCGTTCATCGCCCTGTAGAGGTCGCCGCGGAAATGGTCGCCGTGGTTGTGGGTGACCAGCTCGAAGTCGAGGCGCGAGGCGAGCTCGGCCGCGCGCCTGTGCACGAGGTCGATCGAGAAGAGCGCGTTCTTCGTCTTCACCACGTAGCCCATGTTGTACACGCTCCACACGGCGGGTACGTCATCTACCTTCGTCTCGGAGATCCCGCGCAGCATCTTCTCGAACGACTCCTCCAGCTTCTCGAGCGCGAAGAATCCGCGCGTGTCGCCGTCGCGCATGTACGCGGCGTACGTCTCGGACGTCACGCGGTCCGTCTCGCGCTCCCACATATCGAGCGGATCCTCCGGCCTGGACCCCGCCGCTGACGCGGCAGGCGGATTCTGCGACGGTCCATCCCCGTGTGCGGCCGATGCGTCCTGCGGCTTCGCCTCGGCAGCCGCAGCGCCTGCGATTCCGGCCGCCACGCAGCCAGAGAGCTTCAGAAATTCTCTTTTCGTTATCTTCATGGTGTCGTCCTCATGCCTGTCGTCCGGGCATTCCATGCCGCATCTGCGCGGCCGGGGAATCCCGCACGAACATTATGCCAAATCCGCGACTTGGCCGCAAGAGGGGAATCTTCTTTCGTCACGGACGACGAAACGGTAGCCGCACCTTCCACTTGTCAGTTATACTCCATAACACATCCACTCGTTCACGCTTCAAATTTCAAACCTATCATCAAGAATGTCATAAAAAGTACTATCCTCATCTCCAGCATACTCATCATCTCCAGTATACTCATCTGCTTCAACGTCTTCCACATAGACTTCTCGCCAATCGTATATCTCTTGCCCTGCATCGCAATCATCATTCCAATACCCATGGGAACTCACTGGGGGACAGTCCCCGAACATACTAACTCACTGGGGGAGTCCCCGACATAATGGGGGACAGTCCCCGAACGTAACTAGCGTCTGCCCATCAATGGCGTGTTTTGGGCGTGCCCGCCGCCTCGCGGCGGCCTGAAAGCGCGGGGCTAATGCGCAATGGTGACTGTCCCCGTGAATATAGAGGGTTGGCATTGCGAATGTGGCTTCTTTCCTGCTTTTCTACGTGATCGCCGCCTACTCTGAACGTCGTCAG
>JAFXIL010000167.1 GCA_017563185.1 Kiritimatiellia bacterium
GTTCGCGCGCGGGTTGTCCCAGCTGCGGAACACGGCCTTGATGGCCGCGACGAGCTGCTCCTTCGGGTCATCCGGGAATTCCTTGCCGATCGCGCTCTTGTACTCGGCCTTGAACTTGCCGGCGAGCGCCTTGAGGTCAGCCGCCGTGAGCTCGAGGTCCTGCTTCACGCCCTTCTTCGCCTTCATCTCGTCGATGAGCTTCTCGAAGTGCTTCTTGCCTACCTCCATCACGACGTCGGAGAACATCTGGATGAAGCGGCGATAGCAGTCCCACGCCCAGCGCGGGTTCTTCGTCTGCTTCGCAAGCGAATTGACGACGGTCTCGTTGAGGCCGAGGTTCAGGATCGTGTCCATCATGCCGGGCATCGACGCGCGCGCGCCGGACCTCACCGAGACGAGCAGCGGGTTCTTCGCGTCGCCGAACTTCTTGCCGGCCGACTTCTCAAGCTTGCCCACGTACTCGAGAACCTGCTGCATTATGTCGTCGGCGATCATCTTGCCGTCGTCATAGTAGCGCGTGCAGGCCTCGGTGGTGATCGTGAAGCCCTGCGGCACCGGCAGCCCAAGGCCTGCCATCTCCGCAAGATTTGCGCCCTTGCCGCCTAGCAGCTCGCGCATGTTGGCGTTGCCCTCCGTCTGGCCAGCGCCAAAGAAATACACGTACTTTGTTGCTTTGCTCATCTTGACTTAACCTTCTTGTCTGTATTCTCTTTTCTTCTTTTCTCTTTGTTTTTCCGCGAAATTATACACTATCTACGGCTGGAAGTAAAGCGAAAACGCTCTTTATGTGGGCAATCACCTCAAATTGGTCCAGTCGAGCGACCAGTAGCGGCGGTCGGTCTCGTATGGATCTATGCGGCCGCGCGCGGGATCGGCATCCTGCGGCAATACGCCGTAGCGCTTCATCTCGCGGATGTACTCCCGGTTCGGACAGAAGTTCGGCATGTCGAAGCGGGGATCGGCATCAAGCATCTTCTTCGCGTCCTCCACCACAGCAAGCAGCTTCGCGTAGCCGGGATCCTCCTTCGTGGCGAAAACCGCCTTGCCCTGCGCGTTCGTGCAGAGCCCAAGGCCGCCCGCCTCCTTAGCGAGCGGAGCCATGAGGTACATCGACTTCTCCGGACGCGTCAGATTGAAGATGAGATGCCTTGAATAGCGTCCCGCCCTTCCGTTGCGCGGGTCGCCCTTCCTGTGGAAGCGTATGGGCGTGCCGTCGCTCACCGTGTGCGGCGTGGTGTGGCACGCCGCGCAGCGGCTCTTGACCGTCTGGTGCGCAGGCACGTTGGGGGCGCGCCCCCAGGTGGAGTTGTATGGACGGTGCGACTTGTGGTGGCCCACGAAGCCGCTTCCGAGCGCGGCGTACGTTCCCGCATACGGCGCCGACGCATCGAGCCACTGCATCACCATGCGGCGGTCGCGCTCGGAAACCTTCACGCCGTGATGAGAGCCGTCGATCTTCTTCATGAGGGGGCTTCCTCCGCTGCCGCGCGCGTACGGCGGCCAGTCGCTCTCCGCGAGGTTTCTGCCGTCCAGCACCTGCCCCCACAGAATCAGCCCGAGATATCCCATGGAGTACATCGGCCCGCGGTCGCCGCAGAGGTCGAGGCCGGCCTTGCGGACGTCCGGGTTATGGCACTTCACGCAAGCGCGGTCGAGGACGGGCTGCATGTCGCGCGGGAAGTCCGCCACGTCGAAAAGGCGCCCTTCAGGATCAATCTCGCTCGGCCCACGCGCAAGCGCCTTCGACACGGGCTTCACGCGGCGCACGGTATTCGCCGTCTTGCGCTCATGGCACCCCACGCATCCCTGGCGCTCGCCGGGCATCACCTGCGTGAAGCTCTGCATTCGCTTCACAGCGCGGCCATCGGCGTCAACCGCCACGAAGAAGAGCGCCTTGAGCGCGGGCGCCTTGAAGTAGGCGCTGCCGTCCGGTTCCACCGGCACCCATCCAAGAAGACGCGGCAGCGAGAACGAGCCGCCGAACGTGAGCGGCTCCATGCCGCCAGAGAAGTTGATCGGCTTGGGCAGCACCTCGAACACCATCAGCCGCTTTACCGTGCCGGGCTTCACGCCCTTCATGCTGCGACTCTCGAGCACGTTCTCGAGGTAGAACTCGCCCGTCTTGCTGGAGAGGTCCGTGCGGTCGGCGAGAATCCTCTCGCGCGGGTGCGGCATAAGCGGACGCGGCTCGTAAAGCATCACGCCCAGCCCCGCGCCCCCGTGCTCCGCCGGGAGGCTGCAAAGAAGCTCGCGCTTTCCTGCGCGGTCACAGAGAAACACATTCTTCCCGTTGGTAAACATGAAGAGGTCCGGCCCGAACGCCCATGGGTCGAAGAAATTCCCCTTCGCGACGGGCTTTACGTTGGCGCGGTTGTCGGGTCCGCCCTTGGTGGAGAGCACGCTTACTATGCCGCCATGGTCGCGCCGTCCGTGTCCGGGCGAGTCTATGAGCACAACGTCCTCCGTGCCGGGTATGGGCTTGGCGTCGATATAGACGCTGCCGGGGTAGGTGTTCCCCTGGTAGATCTGGTGCTGGGTGCCGTCGGGGTTCATTGTCCAGAGATGATGGAACGTCATCTGGCGGCGGTCAACATACTCCCAGCGCATGTAGAGGATGCGTCCGTCGGGAAGCACCCAAGGTGTGTTGTCGTGTTCTGGATTCGCGGAGATCATGCGCATCCCCGAACCGTCCGCCTTCATGCGATAGATGGTAGCCACCTGCGTGACCCAGCAGTTCACCCAGCGCCGGCAGCGGGTGGAGACGAACACGATGTCGCCATCGGGAAGCCAGGCGGGCTCGATGTCGTCATAGCCGCCCGTGGTGAGCCGCTTCAGCCCCGTGCCGTCGGCGTTGACGGTGTAAAGGTGGAAATGCTCCTCGCCGGCCGGCCGGTAGGAGAAGAGAATCGTCTTGCCGTCGTAGTGGACGCACGGGTCGCGCACGCTCCCGGCAGGATCGGAAAGAATCACGCGGTACGAACCGGTCTTGACGTTGTAGGCAATGAGGCGCCCGCAGCGGCTGTATGCCGGCGCTTCCGCAGATCGGCCGAAATACGAGAGGTTGGCGTACCAGTGGGGATCTTCGCTCACGGTGCGAGTGGCGAACACGATCTCGTCGAGCGCACCGCATTCACCTGAAACAAGGCGCTCGCGCAGCGAGGCCGCCGACGCGCAGAACAGGCATGCGCTCACCACAATGAACACGATTCTCTTCTTGCTCATTCACAACCTCCTTCCCCAAACCACATACCTCCAGCCAACCGCCCAAAACCCTCAAACCTTCAAACCTTCAAACCCTCAAACCTTCAAACCTCAACTCGGCCGATACGAGTCCTTGAGCGTCACCGTGCGGTTGAACACCGGTACACCTGGCGCGGAGTCTTTGGAGTCCGCCACGAAGTAACCAGTGCGCTCGAACTGGAAGCTCTCGCCTGGCGCTGCGGATGCGAGCGCTGGCTCAACATAGGCGGTGAGGGTCTTCAGCGAATCGGGGTTCAGGTATTTGAGAAATCCGTCGGAACCGTCCTGCAGCGGATCAGGCACGGTGAAGAGACGATCGTAGAGGCGCACCTCGGCCTTGACGGCCGTGGCGGCGTCCACCCAGTGTATAGTGCCCTTAACCTTGCGTCCGTCGGGCGCGTTGCCGCCCCAGCTGCCTTCATCCCAGGTGCAGCGGATGAGGCTCACCTTGCCGTCGGCGTCCTTCTCATAGCCGATGCACTTCACGATGCACGCGCCTGCGAGGCGCACTTCGCGGTCGGGACCAAGCCGGAAGAACTTCTTCTCTGGGTTCTCCTGGAAGTCGGCTCGGTCGATCCACAGCTCGCGCGAGAACGGAATCTCTCGCGCCCCCGCCGACTCGTCGAGCGGATTGTTCGGTTTCGTCACAGTGCGCACTCCCTCGAAGTTCTCGATCACGAGCTTCACGGGGTCCAGCACCGCCATGCGGCGCGTGGCGGTTTTGTTGAGCTCTTCGCGCACGCACCATTCGAGAAGGGCGGGATCGCTCTCGCTCTCCACCTTCGTGACGCCCACACGGTCGCAGAACTCGCGGATCGCCGCTGGCGGGAAGCCGCGGCGGCGCATTCCGCACACGGTGGGCATGCGGGGGTCGTCCCAGCCGGCCACATGGCCTTCCGTGACGAGCTGGAGAAGCAGGCGCTTGGACATCACTGTCCAGGTGATGTTGAGGCGGGCGAACTCGCGCTGCTGCGGACGTATCTTCACGCCGTTTCGCACCACCAGAAGGCCCTGCTCGTCCATCCTGTCCACCACCCAGTCGTAGAGCGGACGGTGCACCTCGAACTCGAGCGTGCACATCGAGTGCGTCACTCCCTCCAGCGCGTCCTCGATCGGATGCGCGAAGTCGTACATCGGATAGATGCACCACTTGTCGCCAAGATGGTAGTGCGAGACGTGGCGGATGCGGTAGATCACCGGGTCGCGGAAGTGGATGTTGGGCGAGGCCATGTCTATCTTCGCCCTGAGGCACCACTCGCCGTCGGCGTACTTGCCGTCGCGCATCTCGTGGAATATCTGCAGATTGCGTTCGGGAGACGTGTCGCGCGAAGGCGACGGGCGGCCGGGACGCTCCGGCACGCCGCGGTACTCCTTCCACTCGTCCTGAGTGAGGTTGCAGCAGTACGCCTGGCCGCGGCGGATGAGCTCCTCGGCGATCGCGTACATCGTGTCGAACATGTTCGAAGCGTTGTAGAAGCCGCTCTCGCCGCCATCGCCCGCGCCGGACCACTGGAAGCCGAGCCAGCGGATGTCGTTCTTGATGTTCTCGGCGTACTCGTCGCTTTCCTTGGTTGGATTCGTGTCGTCAAGCCGCAGATGGCATTCGCCGCCGAAGAGCCTGGCCATGCCGAAGTCCACGCACACCGCCTTCGCATGGCCGATGTGGATGTATCCGTTAGGCTCGGGCGTGAAGCGCGTCACCACCTTTCCGCCCGTTCTTCCGGCGGAGTGGTCTTCTTCGATCCACTGCCGCAGAAAATGCCTGCTGGTGTCAGACTCCTTGATTGACTCTTCCATTGACTCTTCCTCGGTTCTTCCCAGGCGCCCTAGGCCCCCCAGGGCAAATGCGGCGTCAACTACCAGTTCATGTTCACGAACGGCAGCACGTATCCCGTCTCCTTGTCGCCGTTCGTCTCGCTGATCGCGGCCTCGTTGAAGTTGACGAGCCCGATCTGGAAGAAGTCGCCGCCCGTCACGCGGTTGACGATTCCAAGCTGGAAGCCGTTGACCGTGCCGGACCAGTTCACGATGCCCATCTCGAAGCCGGAGAACTTCGCCGCCTCGTTCCACACGCCAAGCTGGAAGCCAGTGCCCATGCCGCCGATGCAGTTCCAGAGACCAAGCTGGAAGCCCGCGAAGTCGCTCTCTATGTAGTTGGCGAACGCGAACTGCGCGCCGTTGGCGTCCGTGCCGATCAGGTTGCATCCAGCAAGCTGGAAGCCGTTCATGCGCTCGCGCACACGGCCCGCGATGCCGAAGTCGAAGCCGTTCAGGTTCTGGCACTCGCCGTATATTAGGTTGATGCGAACGCCGTCAAGCGACGTCGTCGCGATCGGGATCTGCCCCGGATGGAACACGGAGAGCATAACATACCCTTCGGTGTTCGCCTTGAGCGACGCAGCCGCCGCAAAGACCATGAGAGCCATCAGAACTTTTTTCATTTCTCTTCTCCTTGCTTTTCGTTGCGATGAAGTATAGCACATTCCAATGCCACACGCAATTGCGAAACGATTTTTACGAACCTGCGCAGAGGTTAAACAAGGTGGTGCGCCCGGTGGGACTTGAACCCACACTCCTTTCGGAACTGGAACCTAAATCCAGCGTGTCTGCCATTCCACCACGGGCGCGAAATTCTCAGAGCGTCTCGAACTCCTCCCACCCCTTGCGCGCGGGCGGTCCGTCGAGAAGCGCGTTCGCCGCCGCGCTTCCTTCGCCCTTGAACCGGCGCGCCTCGACGTCGAACTCAAGCAACGCCGCGCCAAGTCGCTGCGCCACCGCGCCGAGCGCCAGCACCTGCGAAAGCGGGCCCGCCACGTCGAACGACGAGTTGGCCTTCTCCTCGCCGCGCACGGCCTTTATGAAATTGAGATAGTGTCCGCTCTTGCCGCGCGGGAAGTCGCGCATCGCGCTCTTCACCGACGGGTCGCGCGGATCGCCGCCCGCCACGAGCTGAAGAGGCGAGCCGTGGCTCGTGCGCGCGAAAACGCGTCCGTCCTTCAGATGCAGCTCCGCGCCGCAGTCGCGGCGGCGCCACTTTCTGTCGGTGACGCCTACGAGGCTCGCCGGGAAATTCCCTGCGCCGTCGTGCCACACGATGTCGCATGCGGGCATCCCCTCGCCGCGCGCGGGGAAAGAGTAGCGTATCGTAGAGGCCATGGGGAATACGACGGGCGTGCGGCCTTCGTTCTTCACGGTCTCGATCTTCGACGGCAGGCCGAGGCGCAGAAACTCGTGCGCGGCGTCGAAGATGTGCGCGCCCCAGTCGCCGAGCGCGCCAGTGCCGTATTCATAGAACGAACGCCAGTCGCCGTTGATGAAGTTGTGGTTGTAGGGGCGGAACGGACGCTGCGCGAGCCACACGTCCCAGTCCATCTCCGGCGGTTCCGCCTCTTCGCCGGGCATCTCCTTGAGCGTGCCCTTCCACTTGAACCAGCGACGGTTGTTGGCGCACATGTACGCGTCGATGCGCGTGACGTCCTTGATGTAGCCGTTCTCCACGAGGGACTTCATCTGCCAGTAGTTGGCGTCCGAGTGCCCCTGGTTGCCCATCTGCGTGACCACCTTGTGGCGCTTCGCCGCGGCGGTCATGAGGCCGATCTCGCGGAAGTTGTTGCACATGGGCTTCTCGCAGTACACGGCCTTGCCCATGGACATCGCGAGGATCGCGGCGGGGAAGTGCGAGAAGTCTGGCGTGGCAACGCACACGGCGTCGATGTCGCGGCCGTGCTCGTCGAGCATCTTCCTGAAATCCTGATAGCGCGGCGCGGCGGGATGCGCCTTCAGCGTGTTGAGCGTGTGGTCTGCGCCCATCTGCGTGTCGCACAGCGCCACCACATTCACGAAGTCGCGGTAGTAGGCGAACATGGCGAGGTCGCGTCCGGCCTGGTGGCCCACGCCGACGAACGCCATGTTCACCTTCCCGTTCGGCGACGCGGCCGATGCGCGCAGCGCAGGAAACGCAAGCGCGCATGCGGACGCCTTCAGGAAATCTCGCCGATTCAAGCGCATGTCCCGATCCGCGCCTCCGCTACTGCTCGAACGCTCCGTCGAAGGCGAGAGTGGAGGGCGCGAAATCGACCTTGCGCACGAACTCGCACGACTCCTTCGCGCCGTGGAAGCGGTCCATGCGGCCGTCCTCCCACTCGACGGAGAGCGGGCCCTGGTAGCCGATGTCGTTGAGCGCCACGATGATGTCCTCGAACTTCACGTCGCCGTGCCCGAGCGAGCGGAAGTCCCAGTACCTGCGAGCGTCGCCGAAGTCCACGTGGCCGCCGAACACGCCCACCGTGCCGTCGCCATGGCCCCACCACGCGTCCTTCATGTGCACGTGGAAGATGCGGTCCTTGAACGTGCGGATGAACTTCACGTAGTCGACGCCCTGGTAGCCGAGGTGAGAGGGGTCGAAGTTGAAGCCAAACGCCGGATGGCCGTCGACCGCCTCAAGCGCGCGCTGCGCGGAGGCGGTGTCGAACGCGATCTCGGTGGGATGCACCTCGAGGGCGAACTTCACGCCGCAGTCGGCGAACACGTCGAGAATCGGCTTCCACGCCTTCGCGAAGGTCTTGTACCCCTCTGCCACCATCTGCGGGGACGTAGGCGGAAAGCTGTAGAGGTAGGGCCAGATGGGCGAGCCGGTGAAGCCGGTCACCACGCCGGCGCCCATGTTCTTCGCGGCCTTGGCGGCGAGCTTCATCGTCTTCACCGCCCACGCGCGCATCTCCTTCGGCTTGCCGCGCACCGACGCGGGCGCGAACTGGTCGTGGCGCGCGTCGTAGACGTCGCACACGAGCTGGCCGGTGAGGTGTGTTCCGATCGCCCAGCATCCGAGGCCGTTTTTCTTGAGCGTCGCCTTGCGCTCGCCGCAGTAGGCCTTGGACTTCGCGGCCTTCTCGATGTCGAGATGGTCGCCCCACGTGGCGATCTCGAGGCCGTCGTAGCCGATCGCCGCCATCTTCTCGCACACGGTCTCGAACGGAAGGTCCGCCCACTGGCCGGTGAATATCGTCACTTTTCTCGCCATTGCCATCCTCCTCAGATCTTCTTCCACACGTTGCCCTGCTCGGACGAATCGCACACCGCGTCGATGAACTTCATGCCGCGCACGCCGTCGATGATCCCGGGGAAGTCGAGCTCGAGCGCCGTGGGCTTCCTTCCGGCCATCTTCGCGCGGATCGTGTCGCAGAAGTTGCAGTAGTTGTTGGCGAACGCCTCGAGGAACGCCTCGGGATGGCCGCTCGGAGTGCGAGTGCAGCGGACTGCGCTAGCGCTCTTCGTTCCCACGTATCCGTTGCCGCGCTTCCACACCTGTTCGGGAGCCTCCTGGTCGAACACGCGCAGATAGTTGGGATTCTCCTGATACCATGCAAGGGCCTTCTTCTCGCCATAGACCCAGATGTGGAGGTCGTTCTCCTCGCCGGGGGCGATCTGGGAGGCGGTGAGGACGCCCTTGGCGCCCTTCTCCATGTGGAAGAGCACGTTGCCGTCGTCGTCGAGCTTGCGGCCCTTCACGAAGATGGTGAGGTCCGCGAGCACCTCGGTGATCCTGAGGCCGGTCACGAACTCGGCGAGGTTCGCCGCATGCGTTCCGATGTCGCCCATGCAGCCGGCGCGGCCACTGCGCTTCGGGTCGGTGCGCCACGAGGCCTGCATGTTCTCCTTGCCCGTGAGCTTGAAGAGCCAGCCCTGCGGATACTGCACCACCACCTTGCGGATCTTGCCGAGGTCGCCCGCCTTCACCATGTCGCGCGCGAGCTTCACCATCGGGTAGCCGGTGTATGTGTGCATGAGGCCGAACGTGAGCTTCGTCTTCTTCACGAGCGCGTCGAGCTCGAGCGCCTGCTCCACGGTGAGCGTCATGGGCTTTTCGCACATCACGTTGAAGCCGGCCTCAAGGCACGCCTTCGCGATGGGGAAGTGGGTGTGGTTTGGAGTGCAGATCGATATGAAGTCCACGCGCTCGCCCTTCGGCAGCGCGAGCTCCGCCTTGATCATCTCGTCGTACGTGCGGTAGGTGCGCTTCGGATCGACGCCGAGAATGCGCCCCTGCTCTAGCGACTTCTCGGGATCAATGTCGAACGCGCCCGCGACGAATTCCACGCCACCGTCCATGCGCGCCGCCTTGCGGTGCACTTCACCGATGAAGGCGCCGATGCCGCCGCCCACCATGCCCATCTTGAGTTTTTTCATACGTCAAGCCTTTCTTTGGTTTTGCGTGGCGCACAGTATAACCTATTTCGCCGCAGAATGCAAGTGCCGCAGGCCTGATTCCATTGCTGGGTTGGGAAAATCGGAAGAATCAAGGAAGCGATCCCGTCCTGTACAGATGCGAAAGGCCTGCGTCATGCAAGAAACTCACGACATCCTGCTCCGTAACCTTCTTTGCGGGCATCTCGATCTTCCGCTCGAAAGGCTTCCCCTTTGGAGTCTTCGCGTTTACGACAAAGTAGCGCCTGCCGTCGATGGTCCGAAAACATAGCGAACTGATCAGCTCCGCCTTGATAAGGCTTACGCTGTTACCGCGGAAAAAGCAAATGTTCTTGCCGCGAATTACGATGCCCAGCGGGCAAAGCGCATACAGATACGGCATGACCATAAACAGCAGGACACAGCCAAGAGGCATGACGAAAATGTTCCGTCTCGTCAACTCAAGGACTTGCTCGTCCAGCGCGACATGCTGAATGTACAGGTATACGCCACCAAGCACAACGGCAGGCAGGGCTGCGCAATACAAAAGCATCTTCCACATTGGCGGATATTCTCTACGAATCTCCGCTGCAACGCTCCTTACCTTGGTCCACGACCATGGTTCGCTCCATTCTATCTTAGGCCCAAACAATCCCATGCAAGGCAGCCTTCCCAATTCAACATTCTGGTCGTTCTTGTCGCTACGCGAGCGGGAGGTCAAATTCACACAACGTCTTTTCGTCGTGCAGAGCGATTGCAGGGCTGTCAAGGCGGCGACCCTTCGCGCAGACGAACTTGCACACAGCATAGTCCTTCCGGCGGCGGTCATATTCTTTGATCCACGAATCCGCGCCCTCGTAGCGCTTCATCTTCATGCGCCACGGCTTCGGCGTAAGCCGCGCGCGATAGCACTTCTGGCTGACGCAGAGATTCGCGTAAATACTGTCCACGTTGAAAAAGCCCATAAGCGTCCGTGCGCGCGGGCCATCCGGCTCCAGACGGCGCCCTTCGACGACCAGCCGAAAACCCACAGCCGTCTTGTAGAGTCGAAAGCCCAGATCGGCGTTCTCGGACTGCGACAATAGAGCCTCCAATCTCTCCTTCGCCTCATGCTCCGATATGCGAGAGCCTGCTGTCACTCGAAAATCGCACTCGAACGGATCCCCAGATTCGCCCATGCAGCGCAGTGTACGCGTCTCCGTCAACCAGTAACGCCAGATCTTCATCGACCACTCTCTTTTATTTCGTTTTCCACAGTGAAAATTATACCATTTCATATTCAGATTCACAACCGCGATCTGCCGTGCCAGGTGAAGTACGTCACGGCGCAGAGGAGGAATTTAGGATTACTTTTGGAATCCTTGTGCGGCTACGCGCCGGCGAGGGCGAAGATTGCCATGAAGAAGGCTATGTACACAAAGCCCACGATTCCGCCGGTGATGCAGATCATCACGGGCTCGATCAGCACGCTGAAGCGCTTCACCGCCACCGCGAGCATCTTCTCGTGGAAGCGCGCCGTCTCGCCGAACGTCTCCGCGAGGGCGCCCGTCACCTCTCCCACCGCCGCCATCCTCGCGAGCATCGGCATGAACTCCCTCGCCGAGGCGAGCGAAGCGGCGAGCGGCGAGCCGCGCATCACCTCGTCGTGCGCAGTCTCCACGCGCTGTCGAAGACGGCGGTTCGCGAGCAGCCGCGCGGCAACGCCAAGAGAGTCCAGGAGAGACACTCCGCTCTCGCACATCGTCTGCATCGCGCGCGCGAAAACGGCAGTGCCCGAAAGGCGCAGGATGTTCCCCGCCACGGGAAGGCGCAGCAGAAGAGCGTCTTCGATCTCGCGCCCGTGGCGCGTGGCGCGGAGAGCAAGCCATGCACCCACCGAGACCGCAAGTCCCACAAGAATCGAGCCGCCGTGCTTAATCGTCCAGTCCGCCGCCTCCACTAGCCACCGCGTCATCTCCGGCAGCTCGCCTCCGCTCGCCTGCAGAAACGCCGCAATCTTCGGAATCACCGCCACCACGAGAAACGTCACCACGCCCGCCGTCATGAGAATCGCGAGGACCGGATACACCAGCGCGTTCGCCACGAGCGACCGGAGCGCGCGGCGCGCCTCGAGCTGCTCGGCCGCGCGCGCGAGCGCCACGTCAAGCTCGCCGCTCTTCTCGCCCACTCCCGCAAGGCGCACTACGATCTCGCCGAACTTCTGCCCCGCAAGCGCATCGGCAAACGATTCTCCCGCAAGCACCGCGTCATGAACGCGCCGCCACGCGCGCGCGGCGCGGGGACGCCGCGCCTGCGCGCTAACCGTCTCGAGCGCCGCGAGAAGCGACACTCCGCTTCGCAGCATCGCCGCCGCCTGCCTCAATCCCATCTCCACGTCGAATCCCGTCATCGGCAAGAGCCACGCAGGATGCCACGCCCCGGGCATCCCTCCCTGCCCCTTCGCCTCCTCCACGTCAAGAACGAGACAACCCTCGGCGCGAAGCTGCGCCGCCGCATCCGCCGCGCTCTCCGCCTCGCGCAGGATCTCGCGCCGCACCCCTTCGGCGTCCTTGACCTTTGCCGAGTAGAAGCTCATTGCGCCACCACCCGCAGCGCCTCGGAGACCGTCGTCACGCCTGCCAGGCACTTCGCGCGCGCATCGTCGGCGAGCGTGCGCATTCCCTTTCTCCGCGCCATCGCGAAGAGGTCGCGCGCGTGCGATCCCGCGGCAATCGCGGCCGCGCACTCTGCGTCCGGCGCGAATAGCTCGAACACGCCCACCCTTCCGCTGTAGCCGCGACCCGCGCAGCGAAGGCATCCCTTCGGCCCCCACACCGTGCTTCCCTCAAGCGCCGCGTCGCCAAGCGCCGCCGCCTCGGCGCGCTCAAGCGCCCTCTCGGCGCGGCAGTGCGGGCACAACGCCCGCACGAGCCTCTGCGCCGCCGCAAGGCGCAGCGTCGCAGCCGCGAGATGAGGCGCAAGCCCCATGTCCGCAAGGCGCGTAACCGCGCTCACCGCGTCGTTCGTGTGGAGAGTCGAGAGTACGAGATGTCCCGTTAGCGACGCCTTCACCGCGGTGTCCAGCGACTCCGCGTCGCGTATCTCGCCGATCATTATCACGTCGGGGTCATGACGCAGCAAGGAGCGAAGCGCCTTCGCGAAGTTGACCTTGTCGGCACCGTCAACCTCCGCCTGGCCCACGCCCGGAATCTCGTACTCGATTGGATCCTCCACCGTGAGGATGTTGAGAGCGCGGCGCTTGAGCAGCATCTGTATTGCCGCATAGAGGGTAGTCGTCTTGCCGCTTCCGGTGGGGCCCGTCAGAAGCACGAGACCATGCGGACGCTCCAGCACTTCTTCGAATGCGGCTCTATCCGACGGCGCAAGCCCAAGCGAATCGAGCGTGAGCCTTTCCCCGCCGGCCTCAAGAAGACGCAGCGTGATCCTCTCGCCGTGGCGCACGGGCAGCGTGGCCATTCGAACGTCCATGGGCGGCACCCGGCGCGCGTCGCCGCCCTGCAGCCGCCACGTGAACGCGCCGTCCTGCGGCGCGCGTCTCTCGGCAATGTCCAGCCCGGCCATCACCTTCAGGCGGCTCGTCACGGCAGGCTGGAGCGCCGACGAGACCGTGGTCACGTCCTCAAGTTCGCCGTCCGTGCGGAAGCGCACGCGCATGCCGTCCTGCGTTGGGTCGAAGTGTACGTCGCTCGCATGGCGCAACACGGCCGCGCGAAGGATGCGGTCCACCGCAGCCACCGGCTCGTCGGCGGCCGGTGCGGACGCCGTTGCGCGGCTTTCGCCGTAGAGGCGCAGCAGCTCTTCGCGCAGCTGCGTGGGATCGGCCTGATACGCACGCACCGCGCGCCCGGCCTCGCGCGCCACGAGCGCGCGCGTCGCCTCGTCCGCAGGGTCCGCCATCGCCACGGCGAACTCGTCTTCCACCACGCATATCGGCAGCACGAGCCGCCTCAGGGCGAACGCGGCAGGAAGCTTCGCCGCGCACGCCGGATCGATGCGCACTTCGGAGAGGTCGATCGTCTCAGCCATTCACGCCCCCCTTCGCGAGGCGCAGACGACGGCGAAGCGTATCGGGGCTGCGCGTGAGCGCCATCGCCGCCGCCTCGTCTATGCGCCCGCCTGCCACGAGGTCTGCAAGCGACTGCTCGAGCGCCACCATTCCGATCTGCGAACCAGTCTCCATCGCGGAGTAGATGTGCGACGCACGGCCTGTCGCGATGAGGTTCGCGACGGCGGTGGTATTGATGAGAAGCTCGCATGCGGCAACGCGTCCGCCTTGCAGTGCGGGGAGCAGATGCTGGGCGAAGATGCCGCGCAGCACGAGCGCGAGCTGCCGGCGCACGCCTTCCTGCTCCTCCGCCGGAAAGAGCGCCACAAGCCTCTCCACCGCGCCAGCGCAGTCGCCCGCATGAAGAGTGGTGAAGACGAGGTGGCCTGTCTCGGACGCCGCGAGCGCCGTGCGCACCGTTGCGAGGTCGCGCATCTCGCCCACGAGAATCACGTCGGGATCCTGGCGCATCGCCTCCACGAGCGCACCGTGGAAGGTGCGCGCGTCGCGTCCGATCTGGCGCTGGTTCACGAGACAGCGGTGCGAAACGTGGCGGAACTCGACGGGGTCTTCGAGCGTGATGATGTGGCCCTGGCGAGTGTGGTTGATCTGGTCGATGAGCGTGGCGAGCGTTGTGGATTTTCCGCTGCCCGTGGGACCCGTCACGATCACCAGGCCGTCAGGCGTATCGCAGAAGCGCGCGAGCTGCGCCGGGAGGCCAAGTTCCTTGAGCGAGCGGAACTCGCCGTCAAGCCTGCGCAGCGCCACGGCAGTGGAGTCGCAGTTGCGGTAGATGTTGAAGCGGTAGCGCATTCCAGAGGGCGAAGTGATCGCGCCGTCGATGGAACCGTCGCGCAGCAGCGCGGTGCGCACGCGCTCGGTGCCGTCTGGGCAGCCGACGGGCAGAGTCTCCACGCCAAGTTCCATCGCGATGGCGTCCACCTGCTCAGCGTCCATGCGCTTGAACGCCGGATGCGGCACGAGCTGCCCCTGCATTCTGAAGCGCGGAATCTCCCCGCATGCGAGATGCACGTCGCTCGCCTTTGTTGCCTCGCACTGCGCGAAGATGTTCGCGAGCTCTTCGCTCATAGCCATAGCACGACCTCCCATCTGCACTTCGTGCCCGAACGGCCCATCGTCACGCCTTCTGGAACCACCGGCGCGCGCGCGGCGGCGAACTCATCGAGCGCCGCCGTTAAATCGGGATACGGCGCCTCGACCGTGAAGCGCATCGCCTCGGGTGTGGGACGCAGCCCCGTGGCGCGCAGCACTTCCCCTCCGCGCGCCCCCCATCCGTCCGACCTATCCGCCACCGGCTCCACGCGCACCACTCTCGCGCCGTGCTTCGCGAACGCCGCAAGCGCTGCACCCTGGCGTTCGGCCGCGCCAGCGCCCGCATCGCCCTTCACGGAACTTTCCGGCGCCTTCTCCGCGCGCGTCTCTTCCAGCTCCTTCTCGGCCGAGGCCAATCGTTTCTCAAGGGCACGCCTCTCCGCTGGGAAATCTTCGGCGTTCGGCAGGCGGCTCTCCTCCGCCGCGAGCGCTCCCACTCTCTTCGCAACGGGCATCCGCCACAAGTAGAAGTACGCCGCGCACAGCGCAAGCGGAATGGCCACCATGAGGAACACTTTATCCTTTGTGCGCATCTTCGTCATTTCTCGCCCCTCATTTGAACTGCCCTTCCGAGTCGAACTCAAGATCGCACGCGAACTCCACCGTGCCGCCGCTCGCCGCCGCGCCGATGGGGCCGGGCGTCACGCGCCAGCCGCTCTTTGGGGGCTTGAGCGCCTCAGCGAGGCGCGCGAAAGTGCGCGCCGCGGCATCCGCCGAAAGCGCCACGCCGGTGATGCGTGCGGAATATGCTCCCCTGGCCGTGATGCCGCCGAGCACGCTCTCGTCGCCGCACGCGTCGGGAACCGCGGCGAGCATCTGCCGCCATGCAGAGCGGAGAACGTCGGCGTTCTGCTGGGCGCGCGCCTCGTCCGCGCGTCGCACGCGAAGATCGGCGCACTCCTTCTGAACGGATGCGAGGCGCCGCTGCAGTTCGTCATTCTGCGCCTGGAGCGCACGTCCCACCGCTACGCTGCGAGAGAGGGCGCGTTCGCGCGAAACGAGCGTTGTGGCGTCCCAAGCGATCAATGCCAAAACAAACAGAGCGGAAAGCGCCAGAAGCGTGCCCCCGCGCACGGCAAGCGCGCGGCCCTGACGAACCGGTATCCAGGGGAGGTCCTCGACGCTCTCGCCGGAAGCGGGCGCGGCCGTGACCGCGCGCACGCGGCGCCCGGAACGTCTCGCCCGCGCCGCCTCGGCCTCTGCGTCTGCGCGCCTGATCTGCACCACGTCGAAAGCGGCGCGCGCATCGCCTTCGCCGCCGAGCCTGCGCCATGCCATCTCGCCTTCCGAGCGCGGGATGCCGCTGAACGGCTCGCATTCGAACGCGAGCGCGGCTGCAAGCTCGGCTTCGGCAAGACCAGCCACCTGCGCGGCAGGCAGGTTGACGCGCTGGCGGAAGCATGCGGCGGTGGCAAGCACCTCATCTGGAGATATCTTCTTCATTGGCAATCTCTGTATAACTTTTGAACGCCAGAGACCGCCCATCGGTTCAGTCCCGACGTGTGATGGCGTCCATGACGGCAGCCTTGATCTCGTCGGCGCGCGCGGCATCCATCCACGACGGACGGTACGTGCATTTCCGCACGTCGACGCCGAAGAGCTTTGCCGTGAACGCAAGCCCCTGAAGGTATTCGCCTTCGCGGTTGAAATGGAAGTCGGGCTTCGTGAAGAGCGCGTTGCGGTTGGGCACGAACTCGGCCGCGGTGCCCACGGGGATGACGGCGAAGCCGTGCTTCGCGGCGAATGCGGCGTATGCGCGATGCAGGCGCGTGTACATCTCGGCCTGGTCGAAGCCGAACCTCTTCAGCCGCTTGTCCCATGGCGGGTAGCTCCAGGTCTCCTGCACGACGATCTTCGCCTGCGGCGCCAGTTCGCGGATCTTGGCGACGAGGCTGTCGCCGAACGGCTGGTAGGACGAGGGCTGCCAGCTGAAGTGGCTCGCCTGCTGGATCGTCACGACGTCCCACTTGTCGAGCACGAGCGCGGCTGGGATGTTGGCAGTGCCCTTCACGACGATCTTCTTCCCGTTGGTGGTGCGGTCGAAGCGGTAGGGCTTGAACGCCGCGTTGGTCGATGCGACCACGTTGTTCCAGTGGCGTTCGAGCGAGCATCCGCCGATGTAGAGGGAGGCGATGTCGAGTTCAAGCCCCATGGACTTCGCGACGTGCGGCATCTGCTTCAGGTTGCAGATCGAGAAGCTGTTCCCGATCATCAGCACCTTCAGCGGCTTCTCGGGGCGATCCTCCGCCGGCGCCGCGAATGCGGGCGTTCCTGCGGCAATGACCGCGAGTAGCATGGCGATTTTTTTCATGTGTGAAATCATAATGTGCCTTTGATGTCTGATGCTTGAGTGGACATTATACCAAAACCGTCCCCGCCACAACAATGCTCTTCTTGCCCCCGCCCGCACGTTCAAGTATCTCGCCGCACTTCTTGAGGTTGCCTTTCGCCGAGGGAGGGCCGGGCGCCGTCCCGGCCATGGCCGACACGGAGGTCGGCCCTCCCGGCCGCGCTCCGGGGATGTGAACACGACGGCGGACGGCGACTCCCGCCTCGGAAACCCCGTCGTAGTCGCCCACGCCGAAGAGACCAATTTGGATATTGACAACGATTGCGTGATGCGGCTACGGCACGTACACCTTGATGTTCAGCTCGCGGCCGCCAGGCGGCACCGTAACGCGCTCGCGCGCACGGCTCGCGCCTCCTACGTCCACCACAAGCGTGCAAACTCCGGGCGGCAGCCCCTCGAACGAGAAGGCGGCAAACGAAGCACCTGCGAGAGAGACCTTCTCCAATCCGCCCGTTATCGCGCCGCCGCATGGCATGTACCATCTGCAGCGCACGTCGCCCGAGACAGGCGAAGGGCCCTGCGAATTAACGAAGTTCGCCGTGACGGCAAGCGAATTCAAACGCCGGCCGGGGGAAAGCACGGCCTCGCAGTCGCGTTCAAATTCGCCCTCGGGCGTGACGACGCCGTCCGGACGCGCATCCGCGCCCAGGTGGCGCACCTTCCAAATTTCGCCTCCGGACGCCACCGCCGCACCGTCTTCCGCCAGCAGCCGCGCGAAACCCGCATCGTCCAGCGTCTCCATCGGATTCCCCCACGCATCAAGCAACCTCTCCTTCCCGAACGACATGCGAAGGTAAGGTCCGCGCCAGCCACACGGCACTGTGATGGATTCATCAACGAGCTCTTCCTTCACCGAGGCGGACACAACCAAGTTCGTTGCGGCAGCCGAACGCAGCTCAAACGGCGCCACTCCCTCCGGCCGCTTCCATAGTTCCGCAAGCGAAAGCACCGTGCGTCCGCTTTCGTTCGTGGCGGCGACGGCATGCGGCAGACGCCCCATGTCGACGAGAAATCCCTCCGGCTCTCCACCCGGCGCCATGCGCCACACCGCACCCTGCACCTCCTCCAGCTGCCTTTCGGCGGCATGGCGCACGCGCGTGCGCGACGCTTTTCCCAGTTCACGCACCGCAAGATGCGTGAGCAGAGAAAGTATCACCAGCACCACGACCAGTTCAATCAAGGTGAAACCATGCGCTCTGGATCTCTCTAGGTTAAATCTCATCCTTTGATTCAACGCAGACCACAGCGGAGAGGTTCAAACGTTCAAGGTTGGACAGCATGAGGAGGAGGCGCGAGAATGCGGGCGGCGGCGCGTATGGCCGCGACGCGACGGGCCGGGCTGGTATCCTCGAGGATGGATGTCCATGCTGAGAACGCGGAATCCGCGACTTCGAGATCAGGATCGGCCATGAAGTACGCAAGAGCGTTCACGCTGCGGGCGCCCTGGTCCTCAAGCGCATCAACCATCGCCTGGCGCACGTCAGGGTTCTGCGAGGCAAGCACCTGCGGCATCAGGCGCGAAAGCTCCCGCGAGGTCTCGGCATCCTCCACCGCCTCGATGAGGCGGCGCTCGGCGGGCGAAGTGGGGGACGAGCCCGCCTCCACCACTCCGCGCACGCGTCCACGCGGCGGACGCCCGACCACGGGCGCGCCCTTGCGCGTGCCGCGAGCTGCACGGCCTCGAGGTGCGCGTGCGCCAGCCGCAGGATTCCTGGCTTCACCCGGCTTTCTCGCCACCACGGGTTTTGCATCTGGCTGCACCGCAGAAGGCCTCGACGCTTCGTCCAACTTCTTCGCCTCGATGCGCGGTCTCTCGCCCGGCGCCTTTGCGGGGGCCGGCTTCTCCACGCCCACCGCAACCATGCACATGGCGGACATAAATCCACAGAACACCATCTTCTTCATCGTCTTTGCCTTTCAGTTGATTGGTTCACCGTTGGCTACCTCGCCGACGGCATTTATTATAGCATATTTTTTAGTGCCTAGTGCCTGGCGCCTAGTTGAGGATTGCGGCAGGAATCTCTGCACACGAACCAACCACGACTGCGCCGGCGATCTTCGCGGCGGCGGCGCGCTCCTTGTCGCTTCGCGCAACCAGCACGATCCTGCCGCCGCGCTTCGCGAACCTACGCACGGAGGGAGCGTCGAGCCACGACGCACCCGACATCGCCGTGACGATCGCATCCGCATGCGCGTAGTCGTTTGCGTCAAATCCGGTGCGCACGTAGAAGCGCCTGTCGCGGAGGAAGTCGTTGTAGTAGAACTTGAGCGATTCGTCGTCCTTGGACGTACTGTACAGCACAGTCACCGCACCGCGCGTCCTGTCGTTGTACACTGGCGACGGCGCGACTCCCGTGAGGTACTTGATGCCGGAGCGGACAATATCGTGCGTGCACTCCGTGAATTCGGGATGCGGACAGGAAATGAACACACGTCCCTTCCCCACTCTGCCGCCGAGAAACGCCCACCTTCCGTCCATCGGCTCCACCGGCTCTGGCCGCGCCGTGTTGATCGTGCGCCCCACGTAGCGCGCCAGCACCTGCACGTCGGCATCCTCCACCGGCTTGCCGGGAACAGGCACCGGTCCGCCGTAATATTCCACCACGCGCTTTGCGGCCGAGCCAGCAAATACCTTCTTGCCCTCCTCTGACAACTCAATCCTGATAGGAGCGCCGCCGCGGTAGTGGCTGGGGTCGTCGCCCCTGTACGGTACGATTCCAAGGCGCGGCCAGCCCGGACGCGACTGCTGCAGGGCCATGAACGCGCCTGCACACACGCCGTAGTACCTGCCGCCGCCCAATATGTATTTTCTCAGCGCCTCGACTCCGTTTGTACCGATCATCTCGTACTGTCCCTTGCAGCTACCACCCGGCTGGACCAGGAGGTCGATTCCGTCAAGTCCGCCCTTGGCGTAGTCCGCCGCTCGCAGGAACTTGACTTCGTACTCGGGAGAAAGAGAGAGCATCCTCGCGATTATAACGTTGCTTCCCTCCTTATCGCAATAGATGGCGGCCTTGAGCGGCTTCGCGACCTTGGCGGGAAACGCGGCCGGCGCGGGAACAGGCTCCGCAGCGAAGGCGCGAAGCGCCGCTAGCGCGGCCTCTGCATCCGCCACGCACGTGACTTCCGGACAATATTTCCTAGCCGCCTGCGCCGCACCGCCCCACGCGAAGATGCGTCCGCCGCGCTTGAGAAACTCGCGGGTGCGCGCAAGGTTGCTGGAGTAGAGTCCTTTGCCGCCTGAGATTCCAGGACCATCAGGCGCAAGGATGGCGTCCACTTGATGCAGCACGCCCTCCTTGGAGATTCTTTCTGCGCTGAGCGGAATCACGTCGAACTCGCCGTTCGTAACAAGGCGCTGGATGAGCTTGGCCGTCTCGGTGCCGAACGAATAGTCAACCGCCATGCCCACCACGAGCTGTCCGCGCTTCCGCTGGGGATAGTCCCATTCGAGATTGCGACCGGAAACGTATTTGAACGCGCCCCTGAGGATGCCGTGGTCGTTGACGTCAGATTCCGGATGCACCGCGCTTGCGAACAGTTTTCCCTTGCCGTATGTGCCGGCTACAACGGCGACGCGTCCGGCCATGGAAGGCCTTGGCGTAGAGCTGTACGAGTTCACATCGCCCGCGTACGTGGCAAGAACCTCGATCTTGGCGTCGGCGACCGGCTTGCCGGGTATCAGCACGGGGCCTCCGTGGTATCGTACCTTCCACACGCCCTTCTTGATTCCGCACATCTCCTTTGCCTTATCGTTGAACTTGACGGGCATCGTCGCCGCTCCGCCGGAGGCACCGAACGTGAACGGAATCATGTCCAAACGCTTCTTCTTGCTCTTCTCGGAGCTCTCCTGCATCACGAGGCAGCACCCTGCGCACGTTCCGATGTATCCGCCGCCGCGCCTCACGAACTCCTTTACCTTCCTGCGCCCTTCCTCCTGCAGGCTCAGCGCCTCGTCGGTGGAACTGCCGCCGGGCATGACGAGGACATCTACATTGTCAAGGGCGCCGCCTCTCACCGCCTCGCCGTCAACGGGAACAGAAGTGCAGTTCTTCGCGCGCGTCGTGATCTCGAGCCACCGGAACGCGCCCACGTTGCGCGCCCCGTCGCCCACGTACACAGCAATGCGCAGCGGCTTATCATTTGAGCTCTCCGCCGCGTAAATCGCGCCGCCGTGCAGACACGCCACCACTGCGACGCATGCCGCAATTGCGAAACTGATTCCTCTTTTCATTTCGTCTCCTTTGCCATCTGCGGAATATTATATCAAATCTCCCTCGGCCGTTGCATCCCTCATTCCCCATTTACGCACCGCAGATAATGTGGTAACATATCCGCCATGAAACACAAGACGCATATCAAGACTGCGAGGCGGAGATGATGGACTGGACGCTAGTTGCACTTGGCGGGGTTCTGATCGTCGTCGCGTTCTTCGGCTGCATCGTTCCGTGCGTGCCGGGTCCGCTGCTCGGCTGGTGCGCGCTGCTTGCGCTCGCGTTCTCTCGCTTCGCGATACCAACCGCATGGCTCGTGGCGGCCGGCGCGGTCATGGCGGTCGTCACCGTGCTGGACTACGTTGTGCCGGCCTACGGCGCGAAGAAGTTCAACTGCTCGCGCTGGGGCATCTTTGGCTGCACGGTGGGCACGATAGTTGGAATGTTCTTTCTGCCGTTTGGAATCCTTATAGGGCCCTTCGCGGGCGCGGCGCTGGGCGAGCTGATCGCGGGCCGCACGATGGGCAGCGCGCTCAAGGGCGGATTCGGCGCGTTTCTCGGATTTCTCTCGGGCGTGTTCCTGAAGCTTTGCGCCGTGTGCGCCTTCACCGGGCTCTTCGTCTGGGCCGTATGGCGCAGCTAGTGGTTCACGCCAGAAAGACCTGTCGCAACCTTCATGCTCCATTCTTTGTCATATCGTCCGCTTTGCGTATATCGACCGAAAGATTGCGGTTGCCATCTCATATGCAAGTACAGGTGGCACTGCGTTGCCACACTGCGTGAACTGCCGTGCCACGGGGCCGGTGAATACATACGAATCGGGGAATGTCTGCAACCGCGCACACTCCCTAACGGACATTGTGCGTGGAATGAACGGGTGAAGGTGCGATCTACCGCCGCCGCCAGTTCCACCCGCAATAATAGTCTTTGAAGGTACAAACGGATCAAGTCTATCAACGCGGCCAAGTTTGTCGCGCTTGCCATATCAGCATAACACACCTCCGCTGACTTTACGGGGTACGATATTAAACAATAAAGGCGCATTCTTTTGCATAGTGTTGTTGCCTCTTTGTGGACTTCAAGTAGGTATTATACCATTTGCGGCGATCCTACACAAGAACCGCGTTGCGCTTGGAGGTTCCCCAATTTTTTCGTGGCTGGCGAGACGCCCCCGCGCCGAGCGCGACTTTCATCGCACCGCTTCCGGGCTGCGGGGCAAAAAGGTGTCGCCTCTCCTGAATGATCTTCGCTATAATACGAAGTCCTTACACA
>JAFXIL010000168.1 GCA_017563185.1 Kiritimatiellia bacterium
TCGCCGCGACTGCGCTCGACGCTTTCGAGGACTACATTCCCGTCGACAGCAATGGATTCGACAACATGGGCTACTACCACATGGAAGCCACGCCGCCGTACAACACGGCCGTGATCGACCTCAACGGCGCCGGCGACGCGCGCTTCTTCAAGATCCGCGTGGACAACCTCGCAAACGAGGTGCGGTAAGTCGGCGGAGGCGGTTTCTGGTTAGATGACGACCGACATGACATCTAAGGCAGGGGTAGGGGGAACGCGCAGTTTCTTTACGCGTTCCAGTCCCCGCCCTGCCGTCTCCGGGAGCCGCCGCCGAAATTCGGTGGAGGTGCGATCCAGCCGGTGTCCGCACTGTTTGATTGACGTCCAGACCCTAGGGACGGCTCCACCGACGATCTGTCCCTACTGCCGTCAGGCGATGGTGCAGAGCACGCTGGAACGCACGGTCGCCCCGTCGATGGAGCCGCCTTCGCCGGAAGAGGTGAAGGCGCGTCTGAAGGCGATCTACCATCCCCCGCATTTCCTGTTCGGCATCATCGTGGCGGTCGCCGCGGTGGGGCTGCTGGCGTGGGCGGTGACGCTGCAGCTGAACAGCATCGAGAACTACTTCTACCAGCCGCTCGTGTCGATCTACTCCATCATCGCCGGCGCCTTCGTGATCACGCGCTTCATCTTCGCCGCCTTCTACAAGGCGCCGGCCGAAGCCGACTTCGAGCCGACGCTGACGGTGCTGGTGCCGTGTTTCAACGAGGGCCTGGCGATCCGCAAGACCCTGGAGCGCATCTTCTCCTCGGGCTATCCCCTGGACAAGCTTGAGGTCGTGTGCGTCAACGACGGCTCCACGGACGATTCGCTCGTCCACATCCAGGAGGCGCAGACGAACCATCCGGGGCTCGTGCTGGTGAATTTCGAGAAGAACCGCGGCCTCTGCCACGGCTGGGGGGTGGCGACGTTCCTCGCGCGCGGCGAGTTCATGGTGTGCGTGGATTCGGACACCTTCGTCTTCCCGGGTTCGCTCCACAAGCTGATGCAGGGCTTCGTGGACCCGACGGTGGGCGGCATCTCCGGCCACTGCGACATCGAGAACGCGAACGTCAACATGCTCACTCGGATGCAGGACGTGAGGTATTACTTCTCGTACAAGATCATGAAGGCGGCCGAAAGCGTATTCGGCACCGTGAGCTGCCTGCCCGGATGCTTTTCGGCATACGGGCGGACGTGCGTCCTCGCCGTGATGGACGACTGGATCAACGCGACCGTGTGGGGCGAGCACGGGAACTACGCCGACGACCGTTCGCTCACGAACCTCATCCTGAGGGACTACAAGATCCTCTACGACGACCAGGCGCTCGCGACGACGATCTGCCCCGAGGGGTGGATGCAGTACGCGCGCCAGCAGTCGCGGTGGGTGAAGTCCTACCTGCGCGAAATCTGGAAGACGGGCAAGTTCATGTGGCGCAAGCACCCCGTTCCCGCACTTTCGTGGTACGCCATGATGTGGATGCCGATCGTCGAGCCCGTCGTGATGGTGCAGGCGCTTCTCATCGCGCCCCTGCAGGAGCGGATGCTGCATCCGTCGTATGTGATCGGCGTGTTCACGATCACGCTGGTGTGGTGCCTCCACTTCTGGATCACGAGCGGCCGCAGGTGGTGGTATGCCGGGATCCTGTTCACGCTTTCCTACATCTTCTTTTTCGGCTGGCAGACCTACTGGGGCTTCCTGACGCTGGACGGCAAGAAATGGGGTACGAGAGGATGAGCGAGAATCCGGACAGATCCAGCTCCGCCAGGATGGCGGGCAGCGGGTGGACGCGGCCGCAAGCGATGCGCAA
>JAFXIL010000169.1 GCA_017563185.1 Kiritimatiellia bacterium
AGCAGATCCTGGAGCAGAAATTCCCCGTGTTCTACAAGTACCGCGTGTCGAACGGCTCCCTCGGGCGCTGCATGATCACGCACTACCAGGTGCCCGTGCGCATCGGCAAGGTGACGGTACGCCCCGGCGACATCATCTTCGGCGACATCGACGGCGTCCTCTG
Source organism: Kiritimatiellia bacterium (assembly GCA_017563185.1). Classification (GTDB taxonomy): domain Bacteria; phylum Verrucomicrobiota; class Kiritimatiellia; order RFP12; family UBA1067; genus RUG572. The sequence continues at coordinate 164 of JAFXIL010000169.1, forward strand.
CATCCCGCGCGAGATCGCCTACGACGTGCTGCTGCGCGCCGAGGGAATCGAGCGAAACGAGGTGGACATCTTCTCGTGGGTGCACCAGGGCGACACCATCAGCGAGATCATCGACAAGGGCGGCTATTTCTGATTGGAAGGGGGAGGCCGAAATGAAGAGACTGATTGCGTCGGCTGCGGCCGTGATGGCCGGGGCGGTGATGGCGGTTGCGGACGAGGGGATGTTCCCGTTCGTGCCGTCGTACGATTCGCCGGACAATGTGGTGAACATGAGCCACCTGCTCGAAGCGCCCGCCGGCAAGAACGGGCGCATCCGCGTGGAGGGCGGCCACTTCGTCAACGACAAGGGGCGTGTCAGGTTCCACGCGACGAACCTCACCGGCCCGGCGAACTTCCCCACGCACGAGGAGGCGGAGCGCCTTGCCGCGCGCCTCGCGCGCTTCGGAATCAACTGCGTGCGCCTCCACTATTTCGACGGCACGTACCTCAAGGGTAACGCCATGCTCACGGAGCAAAAGGGCATCATGGACCACAGCGGGGCGACGCGGCGCAAGTTCGACCCCGCGCAGCGCGAACGCCTCGATTACCTGATAGCGGAGTTCAAGAAGCGCGGCATCTACGTGAACATCAACCTCCACGTCGCACGTGATCTCGGCGCGGCGGACGGCATCCCGTCCCCGTCAAGCGACAGGAACAAGGGCCTCAACCAGTTCTATCCGCCGCTCATCGCGTTGCAGAAGGAGTACGCGAAAGAACTGCTTTCGCACGTGAACCCCTACACCGGCATGAGCTACCTCGAGGACCCGGTCGTCGCAGTTGTCGAAACGAACAACGAAGAGTCCCTTTGGCGGCTCTACTTGAAGGGCGGACTTGACGGCCGCGATGACGTGTACGGCAAGTGCCTCAAGAAGCTCTGGAGCGACTGGCTCGTCAAGAAGTACGGCACCACGGAGAAGGCGCGCGCGGCGTGGAAGCTCGCCGAGAAGCCGCTGCCGTACCTCGACAAGTTCCGCATAGAGAACGGCGACTACCCGCTCGTACACAGCAAGAGGTCCCGCGCCCCGATGGCGATGAAGCGCGACTTCTACCAGTTCCTCACCGACGTGGAGCATGACTTCTGGACCGGGATGCGCGGCTACCTCAAGAACGACCTCGGCCTCGAGGCGCCCGTCGCCGCCACGCAGCTCGGCTACTCGACGCCGCACCTCATGGCGGAGATGGACTATGTCGATATCCACTCCTACTGGTGCCACCCGAAAGTAAACAATGGCAAGAATTGGCGCATCGAAAACAGGGCGATGGTGAACGACAATGTGATCCGCATCAGCAGATTGGCGGGCCAGCGCGTCCTCGGCAAGCCCTACACGGTCAGCGAATACAACCACCCCTACCCCAACTTCTACGGCGCGGAAGGGCAGCCCATGCTCCGGGCGTACGGCGCGCTGCACGGATGGGACGGCGTGTTCGAGTATTCCTACAACAACCGCCAGAACGCCGAGCCTGACCACAACGAGTACTTCTTCTCCATGGCGGCGCGCACGGACGTGCTCGCCCACTTCCCGGCCTGCGCCGCGATGTACCTGCGCGGCGAC
>JAFXIL010000170.1 GCA_017563185.1 Kiritimatiellia bacterium
CGCGAAGCGCGGGCGCGGCGTGAAGATCGAGTTGGTGACGCACTCCAACGGCGAACTTGCGGAGTCCGATTTCGATGCGTTTGGGAAACAATGCGGCAAGTTCACAAAGACCATCTGCGGAATCTGCCACGACCGCTTCATCATCGTCGATCAGAAGGAAATCTTCTGGACGGGCGCATCGCTCAAGGATGCGGGCCGCTTGACCTTCGCTGCGGCGAAGATGGGGGCGGAGATTATTCCCGGCCTTCTTGATTCAATCCGCAAGGCGACGTCTGGACGACGGGAATACGGCAAAGGCAATCCGAAATCGCGGGGATAAGATGAACTATGTTTTCTATAAAGAAAATGACGGCAAGGTCATCGCTACGGAAACCGTGTCCGAAGAAGACTTCAATCGGGTAGATGTGGCCGCACAGTATGTGATGCGCATTTATCGTGTGGAAGAGATTTTTCACATGATCATGTCTGCGTTGCTGGAATTTAACCGTCTGATTTTTCAACGAGCCGATCAAGGACGTATTGCCGAAGATGATATATTGGACAATGAATTGTTTCGTATTCGTATTAACCAATGTGCGGCGACTTTCCTGACATCACTTGACATGTATCAAGAGTATCTACATCCTACGGGTGGACTATCGCCGTTTTCAATATCGGTGGATAAGTTTAGAGATGACCGTTTTGAAGTTTGCAAAGCTGTACGGAATTACATACAGCATATTTCTACCGTAGGCATCAATATTAGCTGGGGGGGAAGTGCTTGTGCATGTGGCGAGAAAATGTGTTCATTCTCAGTGTCTGCCGATGCGGATGAAATGAAGAAGAACAAGGATAAGTTGCGGAAAACAACGTGGAAGAGCTTGAGTAAGTACATCGACGGCAAATCAGAACTAAATCTCTTTGAGATTTTTAATGGTGTTGTGGATGTCCTGTCTGCTATTCAGAAAGAAGTGCGTGCTTCTACAGAATACGCCATAGAATACCAAAACCATGCACAATTTCTTTCCAAGATGTATGCAAGGTTAATTGCAAGAGACTTTTGGTTGTATCGATTAGAAGGTGACAGTGAATATGAGTGTAAAGGACATACCCCGTATTTTTACGACCGCCAGCTAAAAGCAATTGATTATTTACGACGGCGTTATAGATGCGAGGGCAATTCCATCGTTAACGGGTTCTATGCTACCACTGCACCCCAGAACATGGTTAATAGAATGGCGAAAGCGGATAGAATTGTTGAACGATACGTTAAGGACAATGGTGTCGTAGCTGAATTTGACAGAGGCAATCGAAAAATCACAAGTTCCCAGTTCACGACACCTAAGATGCGTGAATGGTACTTGCATTAAGATACATAAACTATAAAGGAGTGCAGAAGGACTACCGTACAGGAGCAAGTACATGCATGATGAAAGGTAGAAGACGATGCAACAGGACATTGAAGACGATGAAAACAAGGACATTGTTATTGGCGGCGGTGGCCGTGTTAAACCTATTTGCTGAAGGAGAGTACAAAATGCCGATGTTGAAATGGGCGGGGAAAGAGAAGGTGGTCAACCACCACAATGATGTGCCGTTCAGGGTGCTTGAACGGAAGTGGGGATGGGGGAGCGCTCGGACGGAAGGCCCGGATAATCCGGAAACTCCGGAAATTCCGGGGGGCTTCGCCGCCGAGAACATGGTCATCCACGGCGACAATCTTGCCGCGCTTAAGGCGCTTATGCCGCAGTATGAGGGTAAGGTCAAGTGCATTTACATTGATCCTCCGTACAATACTGGAAACGAAGGCTGGGTTTACAACGACAACGTGAACGACCCGCAGATCAAGAAATGGCTAGGCGAGGTTGTCGGTAAGGAAGGCGAGGATTTCTCGCGCCACGACAAATGGCTCTGCATGATGTATCCGCGTTTGCGGCTTTTGCAAAAATTGCTTTCAAATGACGGTGCAATCTTTATCAGTATTGATGACAATGAACTCTGCTCATTGAAATTCATCTGCGATGAGATCTTTGGTTCTAGGAATTTTGTATCGAATTTTATCTGGTATAACACGGGTCATACCGACAAACAGGAAGACATCACAAATGTTCATGAATACATTTTGTGTTATGCCAAAAGTAAACCTGCTTTACATATGAACAATGTCGTAGATCCAGCTACGGCAACAGATTCTAAAATCAGAAATTCCTTCGCGGAAAATTCTATAACAAAGAATGGTTTTAAGAATCCACCTTCTGAAATATTGCTTCCTAAAGGATTTCCTTGTGAGAGTGAGTCGCTTGTAAAACTCAGGCATGAAAAGATTGAAGAATTGATCGCTGCGGCGAATGAGAAGCGCTATATTACTCGTGAAATAACCAAGAAATATGGAATCTCATATCCAGCGCGAATTGACGATATGGTTGTTAAGTCGTATCAGTTATCGCAACCCTGTAGGGTGTTCTCGGGCTGGATGAACAATGGCAAACTTAAGCAGTTTATAGCCAACGATTTCAAACCTTTGGTTGAAGATGATGGTACGCAACTCCGATTCTACTTGTCAAAAAATGGTGTAATTTATTATAGAAGAGATGGACGAAAAAATCATTATGTCCAAACTGTTCTCCAAAACCAAGACACAACGGAGAAGAACAAGTATATGCTGGAATCAATGGGTATTCAATTTGATTATCCCAAGCCTACAGGGTTGATTGAGTATTTGCTTTCGTTTTATTGTACGCCTGATGCGATTGTCCTTGATTCCTTTGCCGGCTCTGGTACGACGGCGCATGCGGTTTTGAAGATGAACAAGGAGGACGGCGGCAACAGGAAGTTCATTTTGATTGAGATGATGGACTATGCCGATACGGTGACGGCGGAGCGCGTGAAGCGTGTTATAAGTGGGTATGGCGAAGGGGACAAAGCCGTGGAAGGAACGGGTGGCGGTTTTGGCTACTACGAACTTGGCGATCCGTTGATGATCGGCGAGAATCTTAACGAGGCCTTGCCTCTTGAGAAGATTCGGGAATACGTGTGGTACATGGAGACGCGAGGCGCGCGCCGCCCGGAGAAACCGGATAATCCGGACAATCCGGAAAAACCGGTGAAACCGGATAATCCGGAAAATCCGGGGGAGCCGTATCTTCTCGGCGTTGCCGATGGCACGGCCTACTACTTCTGCTACGAGCGGGGGAAGGTCGTCAAGCTCAACCGCGCACTTCTCAGGAAGCTCAAGACCAAGGCAGAGCGATATGTCATTTATGCCGACCTCTGTCTTTTGGATGATTCGGAGCTTGAAAGATACAACATTACCTTCAAGAAAATTCCAAGAGATATTGCAAGATTGTAACGGAGACCTGCCATGATCGATTCCAGAAACATCAAGTTGGAGTATCGCAACGGGCGGCCTAGTGTGCTCAGAAAGGCTACCGTCTGGCAGGAACTCAACTTCTACAAGCGGAGCGAAATACTCTATCAGCTTACTGTCGCGTTTTGCCGGCGCTTCCTTCCGAAATACGGCGACCGCACGGTAGATCAAATGGTTCAGGCGGCCCGTTCCACGAAACAGAACATTGTCGAGGGATATTCCGACGGCCAGACCTCATTCGAAACAGAACTGAAACTTCTTGGCGTGGCGCGTGGATCGAACCAGGAACTGCTCGCCGACTATCGCGATTACCTCGCCGCAAACGGTCTCTCCGAATGGAAAGGCGTCAACCCGCGTTTTGAGGCCCTGCACAGATTTTGCCGCGAGAATACCGACCTTGTCGCATTCCAGCCGTATTTCAGCAAGTGGACAGCCGACGAGATGGCGAACTGCGCAGTCTGCCTGTCGCACATGATCGACAAGGCGCTTGCGACAACCATCGAAAAGAAAGACGAAGAATTCGTGACGCAGGGCGGCATACGCGAACGGATGACTGCCGCGAGGCTTGGCTACCGCACGGATCAGCGCGAGCGCATCGCGGCGCTGGAGCGCGAAAATGCCGCGCTAAAAGCGAGGATTGCCGAATTTGAAGCGGTAATCGCCGGAAATTCCGGAGACTCCGGAAAGGCCGGAAATTCCGGAAAGACCGGAAACTCCGGGAGAGGAGCATAACCATGGAATTGAAAACATATCAGAAACTTGTTCTCAAAGACATTGACGCATATCTTGACGCGCTGATGAAGACGGACGGGATTAACGCTGCGTGGAAGGAGTATTGGGCAAGCAAAGGAATCGGGGCTGGATTTACTGCCTACTACGATGATCTTGCTGGTGCGCCTAACGTGTGCATAAAGGTGCCGACAGGCGGCGGCAAGACATTTCTCGCGGCATCTTCTGTCAAGACGGTGTTCGACAAGCTGCCGACGGGAAAGACGAAGTTCGTGGTGTGGCTTGTGCCGAGCGACGCGATTCTCACGCAGACCGTCGCAAATCTGTCGAATCCGAACCATCCGTATCGGCAACGGCTCGACAGGGACTTTGGCGGATGCGTCAATGTCTATACGAAGGAACAGCTTCTAAACGCCCAGAACTTCAAGCCGGCGGATGTCATGGAGAACTTGAGCATAGCGATATTCTGCTATGCGTCGATTCGCGCCAATCCGAAGAGCAAGGACGACAAGAAAATCTATCAGGAAAACGGCAACCTTCTTGGCTTCGCGGAGATGTTCAACTACAAGGAACTTCTTTTGGCCGATACGCCTGATACTGCCTTGCTGCAGGTCATCCGCCAGATGAATCCTGTTGTTGTGGTGGACGAGAGCCACAATGCGAAAAGCGAGTTGAGCATTGCCATGCTCCAGAACCTGAATCCGTCTTTTGTTCTTTCCATGACGGCTACGCCAACCAAGCGGAGCAACATCATCTCGTATGTGAATGCGCGGGAGTTGAAGAAGGAGAACATGGTAAAGCTGCCGGTCGTGGTGTACAACCGCCCCGACCGCAAAAGCGTAATCTACGATGCGGTAAAACTGCGCGGCGTACTGGAACTGAAGGCAAAGGCGGAGGCGACATCTGGCGGGAACTATGTGCGTCCGATTGTGTTGTTTCAGGCCCAACCCAAAAATACCGAGGATTCGGCGACGTTCGAGAAGATCAAGGCGAAACTTGTCGCGATTGGCATAAAGGCAGAAGAGATTGCGATAAAGACCGCAGACAAGGACGACCTCAAGACGGTCGATCTCATGGCGCCCAATTGCCCTGTCCGCTACATCATAACCGTTAATGCGCTTAAGGAAGGATGGGATTGTCCGTTTGCATACGTTCTTGCGTCGCTTGCTAACAAGACATCGCAAGTAGATGTCGAACAAATCGTAGGCCGCATACTTCGACAGCCTTATGCCAGAAAGCATGGCGAGAAGCTTCTTAACATGTCGTATGTGCTTGCTTGCAGTGCGGATTTCCAGGCAACGGTCAAGAGCGTGGTGGATGGCCTCAACGGAGCCGGATTCAGTGCGAGTGATTATCGCGTGGCGGATGCAAATGACATGGCGACGGCACCATCGCCCGAACTAGTCCAGACGACATTGGACGATTTCTCGGAGGTCAAGCCATGCGAGCCGTCCAACGAAGATTTAGAAGACGATCTTTCTGATGTGCCGGACGAAAAGATCGATATTCCGAAACAAGACGATGTGGAGACGCAGACGAATACAGATGCCGCCATTGGCGAAATTATCAATACAGCCGAGGCGCAGGGTGACGATTACGAGCAGAGCAACAAAGAAGACGGTGGTGAGCACTTGTTTAATCTGGGAGGTTCAAGCGTGAAAATACAACGTATGCAACCGGAATTTGCCGCTGAAGCGGCTCAGCTGGAGATTACGCAGTTCATGGTTCAGGATGATGCTGGCTTTTTCGGTGGTGACGAATTGCTAGTGCCTCTGAATGAGACTGCGTTACTTGATGGATTTACTCTTGCGGCGAAAGATGCAGCGGTGCCATTCAATCTTGCAGTTTCGGGAGCCGTTCGCGTTGATATATCCGAAAGTGGGGATGTTACGCCAAAGTGCAAGCAGCTGACGAAATCAGAACTTGAGTATTTTTCCGCGCAACTTGCGACAAAGACTACTGACGACAGGATAAATGCTTTGCTCAACATGGCAGCAACACAGCTTGACAGTAAGATTGACTTCTGCCAGAAGAAGGAGATCAAGGACTATGTTGTGCGTGTTGCGCAGCAGCTTCCTGCCGCTGAGCGCAACCAACTGTCATTGGAACTCTTGCCGTCGTTTGTCCAGTGCGTCAGGGACAAGATAGACAAACTTGCGAAGCAACACAAGAGGTCAGCTTTCAACGACAAGATAAATCAGAACGTCGTAGTGTGCAAGGCAAATTACAAGTTGCCGCAGACGATACTGCCGATTCCTGCCGTTACTTATATTGAGAAATCTTTGTACACAGGTGAATATGCCGACATGAACCCTGAGGAGTTGTCGGTGATTCAGGCAATCGCAAGTAAGGAGAATGTGAAATGGTGGCATCGGATCAAAGACCGCAAGGGGTTCTGCATCAACGGCTTTATTAATCACTATCCTGACTTTATGGTTTATACCGATAAAGGCAATGTGGTGATGGTTGAGTATAAAGGCGCAGACAGGGATGGTAGCGATTCTCAGGCAAAGGCGGAACTCGGACGCATCTGGGCTGACAATGCGGGGCAGAAGTACAAGTATTTCATGGTGTTCCTGAAAGATGGCGATGCCGTACAGGGAGCTTTGAAGATCGACGCGTTCTTGAATACCATTGAGAAGTTGTAATATGTATGTAGATGATGAGGTGTGGTGGTATGTGGATCGCACCGAACTCTGAAAGCGAGAAAGGGGCAAAGTTAATGAATCTGAAGGACGAAATACTTGCTGGCGAATCATACTCGCTTGAATTCAAGCTTGTCCCGAACGAGGACAGGATCAAATACCTGAAGACGGTGGTCGCGTTCGCCAACGGCAGGGGGCGGATAGAGATTGACACGCAGGAAAAAAGAAATGAATGCTGAAGAACTTGAAAAGATTGTCGCAAGGCACGAGATGCAGTGCCTGGAGGTGAAGGAGTCCTTCAATGTCGAGTGCATCGAGACGGCTTGACAAGGAGCGACTGATGGCAGAAGAGGAAAACCAAATCATACTCTACACGACCGACGACGGGAAGTCGCAGGTTTCGCTCATGTCGCGGGATGGGCGCGTCTGGTTGAACCACATGGCGCAACTGCGGCGCTGATTCCCGTGGGGGCGTTATGAATCCGTCTCGCGGGGTGGTGGTGCGCGTTCAAAAGACTCTGATGGAGGCGAAAGCAACATGAAATGCATTGTAGAGCTCTTCGGCGACGACCAGAACGGGCGGAAGATGATCGCGTGGGGGCGGCGCATCGGCTGTGCGGACGCAGGCCATGTGTTCGATCCCGATCGGCGCAAAGTCGCCACGCGGCTGCTCGTGGACGACGCCAATCCGTCGCAGCGGTCTTACCTCCTCGAACTCGTCGACAATCCCGTCGGCGTGAAAGCCATCGTCCCGGCGTAGGATAGATATGGTATAATCTTGTGCCTTCAACAAGGCAAAAACAATGAAAGCTTCTCTTCTATCGCTTCTGTCGCTTCCGTTCATTGCCCTCTCCGCCCATGCGGAGGGCGGCTATACGAACCACGCCGGAAACGTGGTCGCGGGATGGCCGGTCAAGCTCACGGCGACGCAGGTCACGTTGGCGGAACGCGCTACACCAGCGGCGCGATTGGGGCATCGCGCCCTGCCAACTGCCGACCACCAGCCACCTGCCACCAATCACCAGCCAACTGCCACGTATCCGCTCTCCATCTTCCCCGAATCGGAGCGGCGGCGCATCGCGGCGGACTTCGGCCAGCCGCGCGGCAGCAACCCCGCTGATTTCCGTGTAGCCCTGCACCGTCACGGCATTCTATCCTGTCGCAGAAAACATGGAGCCGGAAATTGGGGCTTGGCAGGCGTTTCGCGAGAGGCGCAAATTTGGTATAATGTGAGGTGCCGCATGAAGCTCTGGGCCGGTCGGGGTGGAACGTCGTCCGTCCCCAGGGGATGTTCAGGCAATGAAAAACCGAAGGAGAGTGCAAGATGATGAATAGAACGCAGCTAGGAATCTACGTCGCCGCCGTGTTCGCGGCGGCGCTGGGCGCATTCGCCGGCGAGCGCGTGTACATCTGGCCGGACGGCAAGATGCCGGACTCGCAGCCGCATCAGATCGCGGCGATGACCGACGCGGTGCGGGCAAATGGGTTCAAGCCCGATGAATGGCGCCGGCCGTACATCGAATGGAGCAAGGCGCCGGCGAAGCCCAACGGATGCTGCATGATTCTCATCTCGGGCGGCGGCTACACCTGCTGCTGCGACGTGGGGCTGGTGAAGATGTGGAACGAGAAGTTCACGGCCAGGGGATTCCAGTGCGTGAACCTGGTGTACCGCACGCCGCGCCCGAAAGGCCTGCCGATCCACCAGAGCGCGTGGGAGGACGGCCAGCGCGCGGTGAGGCTGGTGAGGTCCGCCGCAAAGGCGAAGGGCTTCGACCCGGAGAGGATAGGCACGATCTCGATGTCCGCCGGATCGCACCTCGCCACGCTGCTCGCGACGAGCGCGCTCACGCCCGCCTACCAGCGCGTGGATGCGACCGACGACGTGCCCTGTCACATCAACTGGGCCATCACCGGCGCCATCGCATACGCGATGACGGACGGCATCGGCGACCCCAACTCGCGCAACGGGCAGGCCATCGACGCGAAGCTCGACACGTGCTTCAGGTTCGACGCGAAGACCGCCCCCATGTGCATGTTCCACGGCAGCGCCGACGGCTATTCGCCCACGGCCTCCACGTTCGTCTACCGCGAACTCAGAAAGCGCAAGGTCCCCGCCGAGCTCCACCTCTTCGCCGACCGTCACCACGGGTTCTGGGGTCAGGACGGCAGGGGCGACAGGGCGGCCGCATACGACAACTGGTTCGACCGCGCGGTGGAGTTCCTCGCGCAGCTCGGCTTCACGGGGCCGCTCGCCCCGGCCGAAGACCTGATGCGACGCTACGCCAGGGACTTCCACGACCCCGCCAAGTACGCCAGGGAGGAGCTGTGGCCGAAGGGCAGAATCCCCGACTTCCAGAAGCACCAGTGCGTGCCGTATCTCGAATGGTACATCCCCTCGAACCTCACGACGAAGGCGATCCAGATCATCTACTCCGGCGGCGCCTACATGGGCAACGGCCCCGAAAGCTTCGAGGTCGCGCCGGCGCGGCGCTTCCTCAACGAAAAGGGCATGGCCGTGGTCACGATGAAGTACCGCACGCCGCGTCCGAAGGGCCTCGCCAAGCACACGACGGCGTGGCAGGACCTGCAGCGCTGCATCCGCATCGTGCGCTCCAAGGCGGCCGCCAAGGGGCTCGATCCCGGCCGCATAGGCATCATGGGCTCGTCGGCGGGCGGCCATCTCACGCTCATGGGCGTCACGAGCGCGCGCAGCCGCTCGTACTGGAACATCGACAAGATCGACAACATCCCCTGCAACGTCCAGTGGGGCGTGGGCATCTATCCCGCCTATGCGCTCACCGACGGCGCTGAAAAGCCCAACGCGACGGGCGGCAACGACGACTCCGCGCGCCTCGTGCCCGAGTTCGCCTTCGATCCTGACACGTGCCCGATGGTGTTCATCCACGGCGACGCGGACGGATGGGCCGCGATGAACTCCGTGAAGACGTGGGAGCAGATGCGCCGCATGGGAATCGCGAGCGACCTGCACACGCTGTGCCTCAGGCCGCACTGCTTCCAGAGGACGGCGTCGCCCGGGACCGGCAGCTACACGTGGCTCGGGCGCATCTGGGAGTTCATGAACCACAAGGGCTTCAACCGCTGATCGCGACGCGCCGATGATAGGGAGTGCGGAAGTCGTCCTGGCCGTCCGGCGCGTGACGCTCGCCGGAATGGCGGTGAACATTGCGCTCGCGCTGGCGAAGGGCGCCGTGGGCGCCGCGTGCGCGTCGCACGCGCTGGTGGCCGACGCGGTGCACTCGGTGTCCGACCTCGTGACAGACGTGGCCATTCTTCTGGGCGTGCGGTACTGGACGGCGCCGGCGGACGAGCGGCATCCGTACGGACACGGCAAGATCGAGGCGCTGGTGACGGTGTTCATCGCGTTCGGCCTGGCGAGCATTGCGCTGGAGCTTGCCCGTGACGCGGCGCATCTGCTCTCGGCGCGGACGGCGCCCGCGCCCGGCATCGCCGCCGGCGCAATGGCGGTCGTCTCGGTGGCGGTGAAGGAGGCGCTGTTCCGCTGGACGCGGCGGGTGGCCAGGCGCGTGAAGTCGCCGGCGCTGGAGTCTAACGCATGGCATCATCGGTCCGACGCGCTGAGCTCGGTGCCCGTAGCCGTCGTGGTGGCCGTTGCGCGCTTCTTCCCTTCGCTCACCTGGCTGGACGCGGCGGGCGCGCTGCTGGTGGTGGCGTTCATACTCCGGGTGGTGTGGCAGCTCGCGAGGCCGGCGTTCGAGGAGCTGGTGGACGCCAGCATCGAAGGCAAGGCCGAGGCTGTGGCGGCCGTCGCGCGCACGGTGGCCGGCGTGAAGGGCGTGCACAAGGCGCGCGCGCGCCGGTACGGCAGGGCCTTCCAGGCGGACATCCACGTCATGGTGGATCCGGCTCTCACCATCACGGATGGCCACGCCGTGGGCCATGCGGTGAAGGACGCCGTGGTGGGGGCGGGAATCGACGTGGACGACGTGGTGGTGCACGTGGAGCCGGCGACCGGCGAGGCGGATGGGAGCCCGGGCGGCCCGGCGAGATGAGGCATGAGGAGACATGCGAGATGGAGATTGCCAGTTCAACCGACGTGACGTTTGCGGTGAGGTCGTACGAGGCCGGCATCGACGACCACGTCACGCTGCCGACGCTTTGCAACTACATGCAGGAGGCGGCGGGGGTGAACGCGGACAGGCTGGGCTGGGGCATTCGCGCGCTTCAGCACAAGGGGCTCACGTGGATGCTCTCGCGCCTTCGCGCGAGCGTGGCGCGCTACGTGCCGTGGGGCGCGTCCGTCACCGTGCGCACATGGCCGAGCGGCGTGAAGGGAAGGCTCGTGGCGAAGCGCTGCTTTCTCGGGCTGGACGAAGCTGGCGGAGAGCTCTTCCGCGCGAGCTCGGAATGGCTGTACGTCGACATGGCGGCGCAGAAGATAGCGAAGCTGCCTGAGTCGTTTGCCGGAATCGTGCCGCCCGGCACGCCGGACTTCGATCTGCCGGAGATCGGCGGCAAGTTCGCGCATCTGCCTTCCGCGGAAGGCGGCGTGGACATCCTCACGCGCCATGGCGACCTGGACTTCAACGACCACGTGAACAACGTGCACTACGTTGAATGGATGCTGGAATGCCGCGCCGGCGCGGGGAGCGGCGGCGGTGAAGTCACGGCCGCCATGCCGGGTGAGATTGACATCGTGTTCCGCCAGGCGGCGAAGGCGGGAGAGGCGCTCGTGTCGGAGTTCTGCGCTGACGGAGAACGGACTCTGCATGCGATCCGCCGCCCGTCCGACGGCGCGGTTCTCGCCACTGCGGCGGTCATGGCCATGAAGGAGGTGCGCGCATAATGCGGTTTCTGCAGGCGGTTTCGGCGTGGCTCTCTAAGTGGACGCCGCTCTTCATCGCGGCGGTGGCGGTGGGGACGTACTTCGCGCCGGGCGCGTTCGCATGGGTGCGCGGCGACACGCAGACTGCGGTTCTTGGCGTGATCATGCTCACGATGGGCATGACGCTCAAGGGCGAGGATTTCCGCATCCTCGCGTCGCGTCCGCAGGACATGGTCGTCGGCGCGCTCGCGCAGTTCACGTTCATGCCGCTCATCGCGTGGATACTTGTCCGTGTCTTGGGCCTGCCGCGCGAGGTCGGCGTGGGGCTGATGCTCGTGGGGTGCTGCCCGGGCGGCGTATCTTCCAACATAATGAGCTTCCTCTGCAGGGGCGACGTGGCGTTCTCCGTGGGGATGACGACGGTTTCGACCCTTGCGGCGCCGCTCATGACGCCGCTTTTGATGCTGTGGCTTGCAGGGGAGACGGTGAAAGTGGACGCGATCGGGATGTTCAAGTCGATTCTGATCGTCACGATCGCGCCGATCGCGCTGGGATACGCGCTCAACGCCGCGTTCGAGAGCAGGCACGGCTACCGCGAGGTGATGAAGGTGATGCCGGGCGTGGCGGTGCTGGGGCTTGCGTGCATCGTGGGAGGGGTGGTCTCGGCGCACGGCGAGAGCATCGTGAAGTCGGGCGCGCTCATATTCGCGGGCGTGTTCCTGCACAACTCGCTCGGGTACGTGCTTGGCTATCTCTCCGGAGTCGCTGCGCGGTTCACGCAGCCGAAGCGGCGCACGATATCGATCGAGGTGGGGATGCAGAACGCGGGGCTCGCCACGGTACTTGCCGGGAAGCACTTCCCCACGATGCCGGAGGTCGCGGTGGCCTCGGCAGTGTCGTGCGTGTGGCATTCCGTCTCTGGCGCGCTTCTTGCGGGCGTCTTCAACGCGGCGGACGCTCTTGCCCAGAGGCTGGCGCGCGCGCATTCTTCGCGCCACGGAACCGCGGAAAAATGATATAATCTTACGCGTTGGTCCGGCAACGGCCGGATTCGACCGCAACGCGTTCAAACCATGAGATACAGTGCAATCCTCCTGGCGCTAGTCGCCATTGCAGGCTGCTCGGACCGCTCCGAGCGGCATGCCGTCGATCCGCGCGTCGCGGACGCGTCGCGTCCGCTGGTGTTCTTGACAAATCCGGAAGAGCCTCCCTGCTCCTACGTAGACGCCTCCGGGCAGATCGCGGGGAGCGACGTCGCCCTTGCGAGGCGCATCGCCGCGAAGATGGGGCGTAAGCTCGCCGTCGAGGGCGTTCCGGCGGCGATGTTCATGATGCGCGCGAAGACTCTCATCAAAAGCATCGCGCAGACCGGCAAGCCGCTGGCGCAGGTGTTCGACGAGGCGAACGAGGCGCTGTGCGAGGGCAACTCGTCCAACACCTTCGTCACCGTGTGGGCCGGCGAGCTGCAGCTGGCGCCGGGCGATGCGATCTACCTGTACACCGACGGCATAGTGGAGCAGCCGGACGCCTCAGGCGAGCTGTACGGCGACGACAGGCTGCTGAAGACGCTCTCAGGCAGCGCGTGCAGGCGCCAGGACCTTCTCGACGCGGTCATTGCGGACGTTCGCCGGCATGCGGCGGGCGCAGAGCAGGCCGACGACTGCACCCAGCTCGTGATCCGCTACTGCGGGGAGCCTCCCGCGGGCGGCGGCCTGAAGGGATGACGCATCGCCCGAGCGCGCGGAAGCACACAAAACGGAGACGACAGAAAGTGAACGGATATCCAGAAGTAAGACTGCGCCGCATGAGGCGCACGGCGGCAATTCGCGACATGTTCGCCATGCCCACGCCCGGTCCCGAGAAATTCATATGGCCCGTCTTCGTGGCGCCAGGCTCTGGCCGCCGGGAGACGATCGCCTCGATGCCGAACCAGTACCGGTACTCGGCCGACGAGCTCGTGAAGGCGCTCGCGCCGGTCGTCGCCCAGGGCGTGAAGAGCGTGCTGCTATTCGGCGTGCCCGACGATGGCGCCGACGAGGGCAAGGACGAATGCGGCACGTCCGCGGCCGATCCGCACGGCGTGGTGCAGCGCGCGATACCTGTTCTGCGCGCCGCCTATCCCGAGCTCGTGATATTCACCGACGTGTGCCTTTGCGCGTACACGAGCCACGGGCACTGCGGCCCGCGCGATCCAGACGGCGACGTAGACAACGACGCCGCCTGCGAGATGCTAGCCCGCGTGGCCGTGAGCCATGCGCGCGCAGGCGCGGACGGCGTGGCGCCGAGCGCGATGATGGACGGGCAGGTTGCCGCTATCCGCCACGCCCTCGACGAGGAAGGTTTCACCAAGACGCTTCTCATTTCCTACTCCACGAAGTTTGCCTCGCAGATGTACGGTCCGTTCCGCGACGCCGAAGGCTCCGCTCCTGGACATGGCGACCGCCAGGGATATCAGGCGAGCGCGCGCGATCCCCGCACCGCGCTGCGCGAGTCGGTTCTCGACGAGGCCGAAGGCGCGGACGCTCTGATGGTCAAGCCCGCGCTCTTCTACCTCGACATGATCCGCGAAGTGGCGCAGCGCACGCTCCTCCCGGTCATGGCCTACAACGTCTCTGGAGAGTATTCCATGATCCATGCGGCGGCGTCCGCGGGCTATTGCGATCTCTACGCCACCGCCCGCGAGTCGCTCGACGCGATATTCCGCGCCGGCGCCACGCAGGTGATCTCCTACTGGGCGCCTTTCTACGGCATGATATACCCGTGAGCGTGGTACTTCTGCGGCGCGGTTTGCAAGTGTGAAAGCGAATTTGGTAGAATGTCGAAAACGCACATCAAAGAGGACGAAAAATGAAGATCAGCAAGCGCGAGTTTCTGAAAAGGCTTGGAATCGGCGGCGCGGCGCTGGTGGGCGCGCCACTCGCGGCGGATGCGCCCGCGAAGACGCGCGGCGGGCTGCCGCCCGGCTCGATAGGCGACCCTGACAACGTCTGGTTCGGACGCAACATCTTCCCCCTTAGCCACACGATCGAGGACGTGCCAAGCTGCTCCCTCCAGGGCGGCAAGGTGATGTGCCCCGCGCGCGAGATTCCAATCTTCCACACGGCGGACGTCGTCGTGGTGGGCGGTGGTCCTGCCGGCTTTGCCGCCGCCATCGCGTCGGCCCGCGCCGGCGCGAAGACGGCGCTCGTCGAGCGCTACGGATCTCTTGGCGGACTCTTCACCAACGGCATGGTGCTCATCATGCTCTGCACGTCGGCGCGAGAAAACGGCAAGTGGCGGCTTGTGACGCGAGGCCTCGCCGAGGAGTTCGCCGACCGCGCTGCGGCGCTCGGGCCGTATTCGTGCAGGCCGCGCCCGGCCGACGTCGCGGCGCGCCACTGGCAGCCAACGGTTGACCCCGAGGCGGCAAAGTATCTGATGGACGCGATGGTGGCCGAGGCGAAGGTGGACATGTTCTTCCACTCGTGGGGCGTCGATGTGGTGCAGGACGGAAACAAGGTGATCGGCGTCGTGTTCGAGTCCAAGCAGGGCAAGCAGGCCATCCTCGCGAAGCAGGTGGTGGACTGCACCGGAGACGCAGACGTGCTCTTTCAGGCCGGCGGCGACTATCGCCAGATCACCCACGCGATAGGCCACGTGGTGCGCCTGGGGAACATGGACCGCATAACGGCCAAGGCGCCGCCGAAGGACGCGAACGGCAAGCCCAAGCGCGGCGTGCTGGGACGCTGGCCGATGCGCTCCAACGAGTCCAACCCCAGCACCTGGTGGGGCAACTACGGCACCGGCCCGAAGGGCAACGGACTCGACGTGCGCGACCTCACGGCGGCGGAGATAGAGTTCCGCAAGAAGTGGTGGGAGCATGTGGCCGCAATGCGCCAGGAGCCGGGATGGGAGAAGGTGTTCATCGCGAACACGTGCTCGCAGATAGGTCCTCGCGCCTCGCGCCTCATCGACGCCGAGCTGATCGTCGATCGCGCTCTCCTGCGCGGAAAGTTCAAGCCCGACGACTCTGTGGGAATGTTCGGCGTCGACGGTCGCCACCCCGCGTTCCAGGTGCCATACCGCTCGATCGTTCCGAAGGGCGTGGAGAACGTGCTGTGCGCAGGCCGCATGCTCGGCTCGCCCGATACGATCGACACCTTCCGCCTCATCTGCCCCTGCTTCGTCACCGGCCAGGCGGCAGGCGCCGCGGCCGCGCTCGCCGCGAAGAAGGGCTGCACGCCGCGCGCCCTGGACGTCACCGCTCTCCAGCGCGAGCTAGAGCGCCAGAAGGCGTGTCTCGCGTGAGGTGGCCCATGAAGAAGGCTATTGCCATCCTAAACCTTCTTCTTCTGCTGGCCCTCGCCTGCGCTGCGGGGTATTTCGCATTCCGCGCGCGAGCGCTGGATTACGAAAACGACTGTCTCGTGGACGACAAGGCGGCCTTCCTCATCGAGCACGCACGCCTTGAGAGCTCGTGCGCCGAGATGGAGGCGAAGATGAACGCCGCTCTTGATGAGAAGGCGGCGCTCGGGCGCAACCTCGTGGCTGCAATGAAGGTATGCGACACGCTCAGGGCCGAAGTTTCCCGCGTCACCGAAGAGCGCGACAGGGCCGTTCTCGACCTTGAGGTGGAGCGCAAGGCGCGGGCCGATGCCGAAAAGCGCGCAGTCTCGCAGGCCGAACGCGACCGCGTCGAGCAAGAGAAGCGCGCTCCGCTGCGCGTTGAGCAGCTAAAGCCGCTCGATCTGGAGAAGCGCGAGAAGTCCGACGCCAAGAGCCTCGACGAACTTCTGGAACTCACAACGCCAGGTGCGGGCAAGGAGAAGAAGAAATGAGAAACATGAGATGTGCTGCGGTGTGCGTGGCTGTATGCGCGCTTGCGGTCGCAGGCTTTGCCGATGGCGAGGGCAAGAGCCTGAAGGACGCCTTCAAGGGACGCTTCTTCGTGGGGGCAGCGGTGAATCCGCGCGTGTACCGCAACGCATCCTCTCCCGAAGCGCGCCTCGCCGCCCGTGAGTTCAACACCATCACCGCCGAGAACGACATGAAGCCGCAGTCGCTGCAGCCTGTCGAGGGCAAGTTTCGCTGGGACGCCGCCGACCGCTTTGTGGCCTTCGGCGAGACGAACGGAATGAAGGTGGTCGGCCATTGCCTCGTGTGGCATCAGCAGACGCCCGACTGGTTCTTCCGCTCGGACGACGGCGGACCCGTGACTCGCGAGAAGGCGCTCGAGCGCATGCTCGCGCACATCTCGGCGGTGGTCGGCCGCTACAAGGGACGCGTGAAGGGGTGGGACGTGGTGAACGAGGCGTTCGACGACGGCGGCCGCCTGCGTCGCACGCCCTGGATGCGCGCCATAGGTCCCGACTACATAGAGCATGCCTTCCGCTATGCGCATGCCGCCGATCCAGAGGCGGAGCTGTACTACAACGACTTCAACATGTTCGCGCCGGGCAAGCGCGCCGCGGTGGTGCGCCTCGTGCGCAGGCTGAAGGAGGCCGGTGTGAAGATCGACGGCGTGGGAATGCAGAGCCACGTGGCGCTCAATCGCCCGAACCTCGCCGACTACGAGGCGTCGATCGTCGCGTTCGCCGCGGAAGGCGTGAAGGTGATGATCACCGAGCTCGACGTGAGCGTGCTGCCCGCGGCGTGGGGGCTTTCGGCGGAGGTGTCGCGCAGCCACGACTACGACGAGAAGTTCAACCCGTGGAAGAACGGCGTCCTCCCAGACGAGATGCAGCAGCGGCTTGCGCGCAGGTACGAGGAGCTCTTCCGCATCTACCTGAAGCATGCGGATTCGATAGACCGCGTGACCTTCTGGGGCGTGGCGGACGGCATGTCGTGGCTTAACAACTTCCCGGTGCGCGGACGCACCGACTACCCGCTTCTCTTCGACCGTTCCCTCAGGCCTAAGCCGTGCGCCGCCGCAGTGCTGCGCCTCGCGGAGGCAGCAAGCGGGGATGCCACCGGACAGAAGAAATCTGATCAGTCAAACAAGTGAAAGAAGGAAATCCAATGGAAAAGCAGCTGGTGATAATGCCATGCCTCGACATGATGAACGGGCGCGTGGTGAAGGGCGTCAACTTCGTTGACATCAAGGACGCGGGCGACCCCGTGGAATGCTGCCGGGCGTACTGCGCGGCCGGCGCCGACGAGATCGCGATGCTTGACATCACGGCCACCGTGCAGGGGCGCGCGACGATGCTCGAGGTGGTGAAGAAGGTGGCGGCGGTGAAGACCGTTCCGTTCACCATGGGCGGAGGAATCAATTCCGTGGCCGCCGCAGAGGAGGTGCTGAATGCCGGCGCCGACAAGGTGTCCACTTCATCGGCCGTATTCCGCCGTCCCGAACTGATCGGCGAGATGGTGAAGGAGCTTGGCGCCGACAAGGTGACGGTGGCGATCGACGTTGCGCAGAACGCCGCAATGCCGAGCGGATACGAGGTGTACATCGACGGCGGGCGCACCGCGACCGGCAAGGACGCCCTCGAGTGGACGCGCCAGGTTGACGGCTACGGCGTGAAGTGCATACTGCCCACGTCGAAGTCCACGGACGGCGCGCGCACCGGATTCGACCTGCCTCTCATCCGCCAGATCTGCGCGGTCACGAAGGCGAGCGTGGTCGCATCGGGCGGCGCGGGCACGATGGAGCATTTCGCCGAGGCGGCGGAAGCTGGCGCCACGGTGCTGCTGGGCGCGAGCGTGTTCCACTTCAACATCATCGCCATTCCCGAGCTGAAGCAGTTCCTGAAGGGGCGTGGCTTCAACGTGCGCGTGTAGCGCCTGCTGTATGTACTACACCGAGACGACAGAGGGAACGGTCTTGAACGTCAAGGCCCAGCCGAGGTCCTCCAAGGCCGGGCTTGACGGCTTGCTAGGCGATGCAGTGAAGGTGCGCATACGCGCGGCGCCGGTGGACGGCAAGGCGAACAAGGAGCTGGTGGAGACGCTGGCGGATGCGTTCGGCCTCGCAAAGAGCGGTGTCGTGTTCAAGGGCGGAGAGACGTCGAAGACTAAGCGGATACTGCTGCGCGGGGTGGACGCGGGACGCGTCCGCGCCGTTGTGGAGGGCGCAGGCTGATGGCGTCGCTCGACTTCGAGCGCGAGGCGGGCGACGCTGTCGTTGGCGTGGACGAAGCCGGGCGGGGTCCGCTCGCCGGCGGCGTGTACGCCGCCGCAGTCTCGCTTTCCATTGCGCGCGCGGAGGCGCTTCTCGCCGGCGAATGGAGCGCGGTGAACGACTCTAAGAAGCTTTCGGAGAAACGGCGCGAGGCGCTTGCCGAGACGATCAAGGCGACAGATGGCTGCAAATGGTGCGTGGCGTCGGCATCGCCAGCCGAGATCGACCGGCTCAACATCCTTCGCGCCACGCATCTTGCGATGCGCCGCGCCGTGGAGGGGATGGGGCTTGGCGGGAAGGTAACGATTCTCGTGGACGGACTGCCGGTGCCAGGGCTGCCGTTTCCGTCGAGGAACATTGTGAAGGGCGACGCGAAGTCGCTCTTGATCGCCGCCGCGTCCATACTCGCGAAGACGGCGCGCGACGCCGACTGCCTGCGCCTCGAGGCGCTGTACCCCGGCTATGGATTCGCGCGCCACAAGGGCTATCCCACGCCCGAGCATCTTCGCGCGCTAGCGAAGCTGGGGCCATGCCCGGAGCACCGCCGCAGCTTCGGCCCAGTGAGCCAGCTTCAGCTGCCTCTAGGCATAGACTAGCCCCCCGCTTGATCATTGGTCGGAACCCCGAGACTTCACTCTAGCGCACAGTTTCGGCGCCGAGCGCGGTGGACTGCTGCACCACGGTGGTCTTCTCGTAGCAGGCGAACGCGCCGTCAACGAGCTCCTTGGCCGGCTTGCGGCTGAAGAGGTTTACCATCGGCACCACCACTAGTCCGCCCAGCATTGCCAGCGCGCCAGTGTTGATGGGCGACTTGAGCATGCCGGGCATTGCGTCGCGGCAGAACACGCCCACGAGCGTGAAGGCGGGGGCGAGGATGAAGCATGCCCAGCACGAGGCCGCCGTGACATTCTTCGAATAGAGCGAGTAGAGGAAGGGAGCCAGGAACGCACCTGCCATCGCGCCCCACGATACGCCCATCATCTGCGCTATGAAGGCGATGGGGCTAGTGCTCTTGTACTGGACGAGAGCGAGAATGGCCGAGATGGCGATGAACACCACGATGAGAACGCGCATGCAGAGCACCTGGCTCTTGTCGCTCATCTTCTTCACAACAGTGCCGCGTATGAAGTCGATTGTGAGCGTGGAGGACGAGGTAATCACGAGCGACGAAAGTGTGCTCATCGAGGCGGAGAGAACGAGCACCACTACGAGCGCGATGAGCATCGGCGAAAGCCCCTCGAGCATCTTCGGGATGATCGCGTCGAAACCGCCTGCCGGAACTCCCTTTTCGCCGACTTTCAGCACGTCCGAGAAGAGCCGTCCGAAGCCGCCGAGGAAGTAGCAGCCGCCTGCCACCACGAATGCGAAGAGGGTGGAGATCACCGTTCCCTTCTTGATCGAGCCCTCGTTCTTGATGGCGTAGAACTTCTGCACCATCTGCGGCAGGCCCCATGTGCCGAGGGAGGTGAGGATCACCACGAACATGAGGTTGAGCGGGTCGGGCCCGAGGAAGGATGTGAAGATGCCGGGCGTGGGCTCGCCGCCGGGGAGCATGGCCGGGCCGGGAACGCGCGCAAGACCGTCGAGAGCGGCGACGAGCCCTCCCTTCGAGGCGAGAATGGCCCAGATCACCGCCGCGATGCCCACGAGCATCACGAGGCCCTGGATGAAGTCGTTTATGGCCGTGGCCATGTAGCCGCCGGCAATCACGTAGATGGCGGTCAGCACGGACATCAGGACGATGCACCAGGCGTAGTCGATAGAGAAGGCCATTCCGAATAGGCGGGAGAGTCCGTTGTATAGCGATGCGGTGTAGGGAATGAGGAAGATGAATATGATCGCCGCCGCCATGAGCTTGAGAGCTGGGCTGCCGAAGCGCTTGGCGAAGAAGTCGGGCATCGTGGCCGAGTCGAGGTGCTGCGTCATGATGCGCGTTCGCCGTCCGAGAACGGCCCATGCGAGAAGCGAGCCGATTAGGGCGTTTCCGATGCCGGCCCATGTGGCGGAAAGGCCGTAGCGCCAGCCGAACTGGCCGGCGTAGCCCACGAAGACCACGGCCGAAAAGTAGGAGGTGCCGTACGCGAAGGCGGTGAGCCAGGGGCCTACCGAGCGGCCGCCGAGAACGAAGCCGTTGACGTTGGTGGCGTGCTTGCGGCATGTCCAGCCGATAACAAGCAGAACGGCGAAGTACGCTGCGAGAAGAAGCGTGTTTATCAGGATCTGGTTCATTGCGTCTTATGTCCTTTCGGATTGAAATGCGCGTAGTATATCAAAACCAGCCCGCTCCGTCTATGCCCTGTTGACGAATGTCTGGAATGTCTGTTTTCCCCTTGCGTAAAAGCCCGAATTTTGGCATAATGGATACGCTTGGCCGATTTGAAGTGAGGGAGCGTTCTGCGGCGGGTGTTCAGACCATGTGGTTTGAGCCGTGGAGGCCACGGTAAATTGGCTTGGCGAATTCTTCAAC
>JAFXIL010000027.1 GCA_017563185.1 Kiritimatiellia bacterium
GCAGACGCCGCAGAGGCGGGTGCAGGGCCCCGAGTGAAGGTATTCCGAACCGGGCCATGCGCCCGCATATGCGGATGGATGCGCGATCTTACGCCGAAAGAGGGATTGCTGGCGGAGCGGGGATGCGCCGAAGTGCCGCCGACGCGCCACGTGCAACCGTGGGCAGTACCGACCCCAACGCCGAACGCACCGCTGCGAAAAGAGGTGGAGCGCGAAATGGATGCACCCGAAGGCAATCTTGTGATTGTCGAGCGGTGCATACATGAGCGCTAACACCACTTTTCGTGCCGGGAGTACGGTTGGGTCGGTACTGCCCACAGATTCGGGGCAAGCACTGCACGGACCGACGGTACGAGAAAAATGGGTAAACTCCAGGCCCTACCTAATTTGCGGGGTTTTGCAAGTGCATCCAGCAATTGATCAATGTAATTGCTGAAAAATGCTGAAAATACTTGACAAAAAAACAAAAGTATAGTACACGCCATTTTGCATTAAGGAGAGAAAGGCAATGTTTCATCCAAATGAGGAATGTGCACTCATGAATACGCGTTTTAGGTTTGTCGAGTCAAAAGCCGTATCGGCGGCAATGCCGGGATGCGGACATTCGCACTGCGGAAAATGGACCGTTGCGGTGTGCGGGACGCTGGCGGCCCTTGCATGTTCGGCGGCGCCCATGCAGCTTGTGAAGGATGGCAAGGTGACGGCGCAGATTGTCGTGCCTGAGCTTGCTGACGCGGCAGAGACATTTGCCGCCCGAGAGGTGCAGAAGTGGGTGGGCGCGATGACCGGCGCATATATTCCGGTGGAGAAGCCGTCCGCCGCGAAAAAGGATGTCGCCACCGTGTATGTCGGCGAAGGTTTCGCGAAAAGACGCTTCCCCAAGGACATCAGGAAGATGGGAGAGACCGACGGGTTCGCGGTGCGCTCCGCAGACAAGGACGGAGTCCAGAGCGTGTTCGTGTTCGGCAGTACGGTGAAGGGGACGCTCCACGGCACCTATGCGCTGCTTGAGCGCAACTCCGACATCATCTGGCCGCGCCCCGACCCTCAACTCGGCGCAGTGTTCTCGCGCACCGCCGACTTTACGCTTTCCGATACGGACTTCATCGACGTGCCGCGCACCAGAATGCGCGAATGGCAGTGGAACGGCGGGCCTGGCAAGGGTCTGTACGACTGGGACAAGCTGTGGGCCGCACGCAACAGACAGAACATGAACGCTGAAGGTGCGGCAGAGCTTTCGTCCTCTTTTCTCCGGTACGGTCCGGGGCACAAGGTGAAGCGCTACGTTGCGTCGGAGCGCAACTTCAGGGAGCATCCGGAATGGTTCCCGTTCCTCGATGGCAAGCGCACTATGGACGGCGGAATGCTGTGCCTCACGGCCTACGGCATGCTGGACGAGTACTATGCCAACCTGACGAACGATCTGGCGAACGCATTCCACGGAACGCCGCCCGGCAAGATCAAGGTGGATTACCTGAACGTGTCGCTTGCCGACAACGGGATGATGTGCAAATGCGAGAAGTGCATGGCTCCGTTCACGTGCGAGAACGGCGTGATCGTCCAGCCGGGCGATCCCGCGTTCCGTCCGGCGCAGTACTTCACCTTCATAAACAAGCTTGCCCGGATGCTCGCCAAGACGCATCCGCATGTCTTCCTCGGCACGTACGCATACGGCGTCTCGGTAACGCCGCCGCCGTTTCCGCTGGAGCGCAACATCTGCGTGCAGCTGTGCCTCACCGCGCTCGACGAGCGCTCTCCCGTCTTCGACCTGGAGCGCAACGGCGGGTCGAAGCGGCTCGTCGACGCCTGGACTGACAAGTGCGTCGGCATCTGGTACCGCGACTACACCGGGCTCTCCGGCAGGACCGACCGCGCCATCGAGTATCCGTTCGCGGAGGGCGCGCGCTACTGCATGGAGCTGAAGCACCCCGTCGCGGGCTATTCCGCGGAGCATCCGCGCGACAAGGCCGGTGTGGACGCCAACAACCCCGCGACCGAGGCGTGGGACGTCTCCGGCATGTCGACGTGGGTGATGTCGCGGTTGTGGTGGAATCCGTATGAGGATGTGGACGCTCTGCGCCGCATGTACATAAAGCGGACGTACCGCGAGGCCGCAGACCAGATGCAGGCGTACCATGACGCCATGCGCGACGCCTTCCGCGCCGACCGCATGCCGACGATGTTCCTCGTCGGGAGCCCGGTGTTCCTCACCAAACGCTATGTCGTTGATGCCGGTCTGGCCGACAAGCTGCGAGGTTTTCTCAATGACGCGCTCGCCGCCGCGAAGCATCCCGTCTCGGCGGAGCTGATTCGCCGCCAGCTGGCGCACTTCGAGCGCAACTGCGCGAGAGCGGCCTCCATTCCCGACTATGCCATGTCCGTCAAGCCGCTTTCCGCCGGATGGGACGCGGCGGAAGAGTCCTCGCCGTTCGTCTCGGCCATTCCCGTCTACGGGCGCAGGGATGACTTCGGCGCCCCTGCGAAGTTCAGAACCACCTTCAAGGCTCTGTGCGACGATCAGGCATTGTACCTGCGCATGCGCTGTGTCGCACCGGACGCACTGACGATCAAGGGCGACGACGACCCGACGCACAACTGCC
>JAFXIL010000171.1 GCA_017563185.1 Kiritimatiellia bacterium
AAGTAGGCAGGCACCGTGATCACCGCCTCGGTGATCTTCTCGCCCAGAAACGCCTCGGCGTCCTCCTTCAGCTTGCGGAGGATCATCGCCGAGATCTCCTGTGGGCTGTACTGCCTATCGTTCACCTTCACGGCGGCATCGCCGTTCGCGGCACGCACCACCTCGTAAGGCACCATCTTGATCTCTTCGCTCATCTCATCGTATCTGCGGCCCATGAAGCGCTTGATCGAATATATCGTGCTCTTCGGGTTCGTCACCGCCTGGCGCTTGGCCGCCTGGCCGACAAGCGTCTCGCCCGTCTTCGTGAACGCTACAATCGAAGGCGTGGTGCGCGCGCCCTCCTTGTTCGGAATAACCGTCGCCTGGCCACCTTCCATCACAGCCATGCAGCTGTTCGTGGTGCCAAGGTCAATGCCTAGTACTTTTGCCATAGTTTTCTACCTTTCTTTTTTAAAATTGTGTTCGCCATCGCAATCTACGCGGCAACAAACAAACTCTAGCAAAAGACATGCCAATAACGGGCCAGTACAAAAATTCCACCAAAAACAACAGAATTTCGCAAGAAAGCAGCATGGCACAGTCAGGCTGTCACATTTTGTCACACCCAGCGGCACGAATGTGTCACAATAGAATATGTGTCACACTATTCCCCCATGGGGACTGTCCCCACATACCCCCCGCGGGGACTGTCCCCACATACCCCCCGCGGGGACTGTCCCCACATACCCCCATTCCTTCCTTTTTTTGTTGCTTCACATGTTTCAAGGCTCGAGGTCTCCAAGATCGAGGCCTTCCTTCAGCACGAGGCCGATGTACTCGCCTTTGCCGCCATTGCGCCCGTTGTACCAGAGCATCCAGCGTCCGTTCTTCTCGTCGCAGAACACTGACGGCTTGTAGCAGGCAGAGGCGTCGAACGTGCCGGGCGTGGGCGTGACGAGGGGATTCGCCTTGAGCCGCCGCCAGCCGGAGATGCCGTCCTTCGAGACTGCCGCGCCGATCGCCGCCGTGTGTATGTCCTTGTATCCAATGTAGAACATGACGAACGTACCATCCGGCAGCGGGTGCACCTCGCATCCGCCCACGCGGTTCTGTTCCCATTCGCGAGTCCCTTTCGCCATCACCGGGTTGAGGGGCGACTTTTCCCACTTGATACCGTCCTTCGACTCTGCGTAGCAGTTGACGTTCGGCTCATACTGCTCCCCCGCCGAATACCACATCCGCCATGCGCCGCGCCTCGCATCCCACATGACGTGCGGACACATCACGTTGTCCTGCTCGAACGTGGCTTCGGCCACCATCACGGGATCCTGCTGCACCTTACGGAACACGCGCCCGTCGTCTGAGACCGCATATCCAACCTTGCTCGTCCCCTTCCTGCCCCTTCCGCCCAGCACCTGGCCCGTGTACCACATGTGCCACTTGCCGTCCTTGCGCACCACGCTTGCACGGTTGATGATCTGCTCCCAGCCACAGGCGGAGTCAGGACGCAGCACGATCTCCGGCTCTGTCCAGTGGATTCCGTCGTCGCTGGAGCACACCGCAATCGACTTCTTCGGCCGCCACGAGAAGTACATGTCGAACTTCGCGCTCTTGCCCTTCACGACGTTCACGTCAAAGCACGTGCCCAGCCTCACGGGGTCGCCCAGAACTGGATTGCCCGCGTATTTGACCCATCCATTCCCCTTCTGCGCCGCAGCGTCCACCACGGCCAGAGAAGAGATCGCCACGCTAGCCGCCAACGCGGCAATGCTGCCTGCCAACTTTTTAAACTGCATAGATAGCTCCTATTTTCTGCTGAAGATCAACGAACGAGAATCACATGCCAAAACTCGGTGATTCGCAACTGCTCATTTCCCTCCATGGACGTCACCGTATCAGGATGGCGAGGCCGCTCATGAAGTACAGGCCGCAGTCCTTCTTTACGAAATACCCGGTCTTGCGTCCACCGGAAAGCAGCAACCTAACATTGTCTATGTTTTCGGGTTCAGAGTCCTCTGGCCATTCCAGAAGCGGCTCGCGCGACGAGACGGTGCGTGAACCGACGTCGAGGCACACCGTGGCGCCCTCCTCGAATCCAATGACATTCTTTCCGGCGGTGAAGGCCGACTTCATGTTGAACGGACCGCTCACGGACGAAATGTCAAGCGTGGAGCCGTTCTGCATCGTGCAGCCATAGAAATAGTGATGTCCGGTCGGCGGTGTGAACGTTCCCGTCACATTGAGCGCCGCATTGCCGTTGTTCGACCCGTATGCGTACGCCGGGATATAGTCATGAACCGTGAGCGCATATTCCAGATTCAAGGCGCCGCTCACCTTGAAGTCCACATTCGGCATGTTGATCGCCTGGCGCGGATGAAGCCATCCGCCGTACTTGATGTCGATCATGCCAGGACCATTGACGGCACGGCCCACGTGCAACGTCTTGTTGGCTGCAATCTCGACGTTCAAGGTGTTGCCGTTGAGGTCAAGTGTGGCCCAGTAAACGGTGTCGGCATCCACGTGAATGGTCGAGTCCGCACCGAGATAGTGATGGGCAAGGTTCATTGACCGCGAACCTGTGTGGTTCGGGTTTGCGTTGTAGATGCGCCCGCCGTTATTGGAGACGGAATGGTAACCCCAACTGGCACTTCCGTTGATGTCTAGCGTTCCGTCCTGTTCCGGCACAATCAATGAATTCCTCGGGACGACGAAATTGTTCGCATTCTGATTGTTGACCCTGAATGTGCCCTCCGCAATGCGCGTCTGCCCGGTGTACGACTGGCCTGTCTTGGTTGCGACAAGCGTGCCATCGCCCTTCTTGACGAGCGTCAGTTTTCCGGTGAGCGCCACGGCCGCATTGTCCGATGTAGATTCAGCGGCCACGTCCACGTACAGTTCGCCGCTCCCCGTCGAATCTGTGACCGTGCCGGAACCGGCGAGCGTTGAAAGCGTAAGCCGCTTGCCCTTCAAGTCAACAGAGCCCGTGACCCTGTTGAGTCCGCTCCAGTCGCAGTCTGCAGTGAGCGAACAGTTGAGCAAAATAGTTGCGTAGCGGAACGTCGCGCCGGACGGGATGTCGATTCTCACCGGACCAGCAATCTCAACTGCCGTGAACACTCCGGGCAGTGCATTGGGAACCACCTGCCCGTCACCATTTCGGCATACCCAGTTGCCGGGCTTGGAGATGTCGGCGTCAACCGCGCCAATCCATATCGCCGTGACCACGCTTCCGTCAGGCAAGCCGTAGAAGATGCCGTTTTCGTTAGCCACAAGGTCCACACCATTCGCCGCCGTCGCCTCGTCCCACTGGAACGTGGTGCCCGCAGGCGCCACGGCCCATGAGACAACCTGATCGCCCACTTCAAATGTGCGTCCGTGCACGTCAATCGTCACCGTTGCTCCGGACGCGAATGACACTGCGCTGCTTCCGGCGGTGAACGTGCTTGTGGCGGACCACACGCCAGTCTTCGACGAAAGGTCGATGGTCGAGCCGTTCATCATCGTGCAGCCATAGAAGCTGTCCGTCACGGGCGTGAAGACACCGTTCACCTTTAGCGCAGCAGTACCGGCATTGGATGTGCCGGAATAGTTGGCGTAGTAGTCTTTGACATTGAACTCGTTCGCCATGTTCATCGGGCATGCAACGCGTAGATCGACAGTGGGCGCGTTCATGGCACCGCGCGTGTGAAACACTCCATAGCCGGAGACGTCAATCGTTCCAGGCCCCGTCAACGTTTTGCCGCGGCTCCATGTGGCGCCCTCGTCTATGTTAACGGAGAGCGTGTGTCCTCCCAACGAGAGGACGTTCCATTCCACAGTGAACACCCCTATGCGGAAAGACGAATCGTCCGTCAATGTCATGCTCGCGCCGTTTATCGACTGATTGCCCGTATATCCACCAACGTAGTTGCTAAAAGTGCCGCCGTTGAGAATCGTCGAGTGATATCCCCACGCATAACTTCCGCTCGCCTCAAGCCTACCATCTGGACCAACTTCAGTGGCACCGCTTCTCGGTATCACATAAGTTGTCATGTCCGCCCTTTGCGATATCTGCAACACGCCTTGTGAAACCAGCGTCCCGCCAGTGTAGGACTGGCCGGTCTTCGTAGCCGTCCATGTGCCAACGCCTTCCTTCACCAGCTTCAACGACCCAGTGAGCGCTATCTTGTCGTTGTTGTACGCCTCGTCCACAATCGCATGCAGCTCGCCGCCAGCCGTCGAGCTAGTTATCGTGGCAGCCGATTCCGGTTGGCCTGCGAAGTGCGCGGTGAGCTTGTACCCCGCAAGATCGATGGTGACGCCTTCGGCAATCGTGAGTACCCCGTCAATTATGCGATCTTCAACGAGTGTCGTATTCGCGCTTATCGTCTCGTCCGCGCAAAGCGGCATGAATGCGCTTAACGCAATCGCCGAAACGAACACCTTCGTCAGTTTGCAGTTCATCATGTCACATCCTTTCGTGGAATTTTTTGAGACAATACCATTATATCAGCCCCCCCCCCGAAATCAAGCGTGAATTTGCAATTATCGGAATTTTTCCACCACGCAGTCAAGGAGGGGTGAAGATGGTGAAGGCGATAGGTCAGGGTTTAGACTTGCCGCCCTTCGTCTTGATGTTCGCATGGTAGGTCGTTTCCAATGCCTTCATCCGATCACGCATCCGCGCAAGGGGATTGGACTCAAACGCCTTTCCAAAGACCTCTCCATATTTGGCGAGCATCTTCCGGCTCTCCGCGACGGCATCGCCAAGGCGACGATCCGCCGCACATCCGTTTTCGGGAGTGGAAATCCACTTCTCCTCGAACGCGGCCATCTTCTCGTAAAGGGCGTTGGCCTTGTACCGGGGACGCGCCCAGCCGTCAACGGACGGGGGGTACGTGGGGACTGTCCCCACATGTCCCAATTTGAAACAACTTGCCTTGAGCGCAGGGGTTAACTCGCCCGTGCCCACAGTCCAATCCAAAACGACGCAATTATATCAGGATTCTTGCAAACATAGATGGATCAATGCGCGGGCGAGTTGATGTGCCTGTCGCGAAGCGATCAGGTTGGGTGAGCACGAAGCGCGAACTGCGAAGCAGCCGCAAGGCCCCGCGCCCGCGCACCTCAAAGTTGTTTTTACCAATTGTTCCGGTTGTTTCCAAATCTCTATACACATGGGTGAAAAACGTAGGTGCGCCCTCTGCGCAACACTCTCTCAAACTCTTCACCAAATGCACACCGATTTATGGTATAATACACAATCGCAACAGGAGCCATATCATGTTCAACAGCAAAGTCTACCATCGCATCGACGCCCTTTCGGGTTCCATCGCCACGCTTCGCGCCGAAGGCGTGAAGTACAACGAGATCGCGGAAGTGCAAAGCCGCGCAGGCACGTCGCTCGCCCAGGTCATCAAGCTCGACGGCCCGAACGTGACGCTGCAGATCTTCGCTGGCGCGCGCGGCGTCGACACCGACGCGGCGGTGCGCTTCCTCGGCGAGACGATGAAGGTGCCCTTCTCCGAGGCGCTGCTCGGCCGCGCCTTCACCGGCTCCGGCGAGCCTCGCGACGGCGGCCCCGCGATAACCGAGAACATGATTCCCATCGGCCAGCCCTCCGTGAACCCCGCCAAGCGCATCATGCCCAACCGCATGGTGAAGACGAACATCCCGATGATCGACCTCTTCAATTCGCTTGTGATCTCGCAGAAGCTTCCCATCTTCGCGCGCGCCGGCGAACCGTACAACGACCTTCTCGCGCGCATCGCGCTGCAGGCCGACTCCGACGTGATCATCATCGGCGGCATGGGCCTAAAGTACGACGAATACCTCAAGTTCCGCTCAACGCTCGACAAGAGCGGCGCCCTCGCGAAGACGGTCATGTTCGTGCACACCGCGGCAGACCCCACGGTGGAGTGCATGCTCGTGCCCGACGTCGCCCTCGCCGTCGCCGAGAAGTTCGCCCTCCAGGGCAAGGACGTGCTGTGCCTTCTCACCGACATGACCTCCTTCGCCGACGCGATGAAGGAGATCGCCATCACCATGGAGCAAATTCCCTCAAACCGCGGCTACCCAGGCGACCTCTACTCGCAGCTCGCCGCCCGCTACGAGAAGGCCGTGGACTTCGACGGGGCAGGCTCCATCACCATCCTCGCCGTCACCACCATGCCTGGCGACGACGTGACCCACCCCGTGCCGGACAACACCGGCTACATCACCGAGGGCCAGTTCTACCTGCGCAACGGCCGCATCGAGCCCTTCGGCTCCCTCTCACGACTCAAGCAGCAGGTGAACAAGGGCGTGGACAAGTTCGTTGACATCGACGGCAGACAGGTGAACATCAACAAGACACGCAAGGACCACCGCACGATCATGGACGCCATGATCAAGCTATACGCATCCTACAAGGAGACCGTGGAAAAGCAGTCCATGGGCTTCCGCATGTCGGCCTGGGACCAGAAGCTTCTCAAGTACGGCGCGATGTTCGAGGAGAAGATGATGGACCTCTCCGTGAACATCGACCTCATCGACGCCCTCGACCTCGGCTGGAAGATACTCGCCGCCTGCTTCAACAAGGACGAGGTCGGCATCCCCTCCAAGTTCACCGACGAGTTCTGGCCGGCCTGAGTCCAGCCGCTTGCCACGAATCACGAACCGCTTGCCACGTGCCTGAGCCAGCGGTCCAGCGCGGCCTTCGCCTGCGGCATTGACCATCCACGCATTCGCTCCACGGCCGCGCGCGCCATCTCCTCGCGCAGCGCGGCGTCTTCGGCAAGTCGTCTCATGGCTGCCTCGAGCGCGCCTTTCTCCTCCACGGCCACCACCAGCCCCGTGGGGCGCTCGCCTTCCACAAGATCCTTGCGCGCGCCCACGCGGTCGCTCACTATCACCGGCACGCCCGCCTCCAGCGCCTCGTTGACCACAAGCCCCCACGGCTCGTATGCGGAAGGCAGCACCAGCACGTCGAACCGGTGCAGAGCCTTCACCTTCGCCTCGCCGTAGAGCGCCCCCGAGAACGTCACGCCCGGCACATGCGCGAACACCTCCTCCAGCGACGCGCGGCCTGGCCCATCGCCCACCACCTCGAACTCCACATTCATTCCGCTGCAGACGCATACGAAGAACGCCGACAGCGCGGCCGCCACACGCTTGCGCTCCTCTAGCCGCCCGATGTAGCCGAAACGCACCGCGCCGCCAACCTCGCGCGGCGCGCGCCGTCTGTAGCGCGCACCGGCCACCACCATCGGCAGCACGAATATTCGCTCGTCCGCCATGCCGTGGCTTCTGAAGAACTCCACATGCGCACCGCTTCCGCCGGGAAGTCCATACACGTACGGCCGCTTGAAGAGCCATCCGAGAAACGCGTTTCTAATTGCGCGCCGGAATGATCCCCTTTCCATGCCGCGGCACTTCTGGAACGACTCCCCGGCCTGAGTGTCCACGGCAAACCCCAGCGGACGATGCCACAAGAGCGCGTTCAGGACGATGCACATCCAGTGGACTCTCCCCGCAAAGCCGTTTAGCAATAGCGCCTCGTGCGTGTGCACAGCGCGCATCACGCGCCAGAGCCGCCTGATGAAGGACATCCCCTCAAGCGCGTTCTTCGCCCCCGCAGACGACAATTCGCTCGCGGCGCGCCGCCACGCCACGTCTGCGCCCATCGGCTCGAACACGCAGCGCACCTTGTCGAGCGTGTACTCCGCAGGCTCCTCGCAGAGCACCCACAGTTTCTTCACCACGCCCCCCTATGGCGCACGAGCATGCGCGCCAGATCGCGCCATCTTCCGAAACGCGTCTTCGAGGCGCGGAACGTGAAGTTGGCTGATATCTGCGGACGGAACGTGCCCAGCTTGTAGCCGTACGCGCCCGTGCCGAAGTCGATGGTGAACGCCCCGTCCTTCGCCTTCTCCTCGATGTAGCGCAGGTAGAGCGCCGACACGAGATGAGGATCGCGCGAAAGGCATATCCAGCTCAGCCAGCGGGGGGACGCATCTTTGCCGGAACTGAAGCGGAAGGCGAGCGCCTGCGGTGCGCCGTCCTTGAAGAACATCGGCACCTCGGCCGCGCCAGCGGCGAAGAGGCGCGCGGCGAAGTCCACCCATGCCTCCGGAAGGAAATCCGCCGCGCGCCTGCCCTGCGCGCGCATCGCGGCGCGAAGCTCGTCGATCTCGGCGCGCGGGAATTTGCCGTCAGAGCGCAGCTCGAACGAATAGCCGGCGGCGAGGCGCGCGATTGCGTCCAGCCTGCCGCGGTCCTTTCGCTTGAGGCCCGGAAGCGCGCGCACCACGTCGTCAGAATGCGGCACATGCAGAAATGTTGTGGCGGGCGCCTTGAAGACGACGCTCTCGGGCCACATGGCGCACCAGTGGGCGAGGATAGGAGAGTCGGCGGGCGTCTTCACCAGCCACACGCGTTTCACGTCGCGCATCTCCCTTACCGCGTCAGCGGCCTCGCGGAAGGCCCAGTAGAGGTTTGCGTCCTTGCGGCACACCACGTCGCCACCGTCGGAGAGCTCATCGCCTATCAGCCGAAGCGCGCCTTTGCCGTCCACGAAGAAAGGGAAGATCGCGCGTTGTGCGTCTCGGCTCCATACGAGGATGCGCAGCGATCCCGCCTGGCACTTCCACGCCTCGCGGCACCAGCGAAACGAATTCCACGCCTCGTCGCGCGCCATCTCGTTCCAGACGTCGCGCAGAGCGTCGAATCTCGCTTCGCTTTCCACTATCTCGATCATTTGGCGGTTCCGTTCATTTCGACATCTGCTCCATCCTGCTCTGCTGCGCCTGCAGACGCTTCTTCATCGCCTCAAGCTCCTGGATGGAGTTCATCACACGCCGCGCGTCGCGCATGCGGCCGGCCTTGACAAGGCGCCTGGAGATCACGCGCATGTCGCGCAGCTGCTCGTTGATCTGGTCTTCGCGCATCACCGCCTGCTCGTGGCGCCCGGCTGCAATCTCCCTGCGCACATGCGACATCACGTTCTGCGCAGGCGCGCCCTCTTCCGCCTTTGCGCGGTCGCGCGCGCTCGAACAGCGCAGGTCGAGCACGCAGAGGGCCGCAACGCCGAGAAGCGCGAGCATAGTCCATCTGACCCCTTTGACGTCAACAAACATCATATCGTGAAACCTTGGCATTGACTACGCACGAAAGTTCTGATATACTGTATGCTGTTTTTCCCATGCGGGCGTAGCTCAATGGCAGAGCGTCGGCCTTCCAAGCCGATGACGAGGGTTCGATTCCCTTCGCCCGCTCCATTCATTTTTGCCGGAGTGGCGTAATGGCAGCCGCAGCAGACTCAAAATCTGCCGCACGCGAGTGCGTGAGGGTTCGAGTCCCTCCTCCGGCACCATTGTTCCCGCGGCCACCATTCTGGCTCCTTCACCGTATCGAGTAGCGCGTCGTCTTCATGAAGGCCTTCCAGAGCTCGGCTGGGCTTGTGGCGGCGAGCAGGGCGTCGCGGTTGTCCTTCTTGGAGAATGTCTCGGTGAGGCCCGCCATCAGGCGCAGATAGAACGCGCTTACGGCAACGGGAATCACGCTGAAGAAGACAAACTTCACTGTCTCGCCGGCGCTGTCCCACACAAAGCCCTTCTTCGAGACGCCGAGCGCGAGCGTGAGGCCGCCGCCCTCCACGCCGCGCACATGCGGAAACGCAAGAGTGTCGCCCATCGCGGTGGAGAGCACGCTCTCGCGCTCCATCGCGGCCTGGACGAGCGCCTCAGGGTTCGACACAAACTTGCCTACGGCCATCGCCTTGGCAAGTTCGGCCACGGCGTCTTCGGCCTTCTCCGCCTTGAGCTCGCAGATCATCAGCTCCTCTGCGCTGAAGCGGCTGATGCCGGTCTTGCGGGGTTCGCCGCGGACTGGCTTCTCGGCGATGGAATGGGGGGCGTCCTCCTCCTCGTTGAATATCATCCGCCCGCAGCTTGAGCACGTCTGGATCGTCTTCGCAAGGCGCACCTGCTGCACCTGCGCGATGGGCAGGCGCATGCCGCACACCGCACAGCATCCGTTCACCATCGGGGCCATCACCACGTGGTCCTTCTTGTAGAGGCGCTGGTAGAGTGCCTTGGGCTGCGGCTCAAGCTGCTCCACGAGAGCGTCAATGGACTTGTCGAGGGCGTCCATGTGGGACCCGTCGCCTGCGTGGTTGTGTTCATCGCGCGTGAGCACAAGCTCCTGGAGCTGATTGAGAAGGTTTATCTGGCTCTTCATGGTTAGGTGGGTTTCGAGGTTTCGAAGTTTCGGGTTTCGAGGTTTCGGGTGTGTGCTAGTGCTGAACGTAGGTGGCGCTGATCTCGTCCCACGTGCGGGTGGTGAAGAAGCCGGCGATGGCGGTATCGTATTCGGCCGTGTGGGCGAAGGCCTTCTTCATCAGCTTGAAGCGGGTGTCGAGGCCGATTGTGCCGCCGTGGTCGGCGAGTTCGGTCGCAAGGCTCGGGTAGTCGAGAGGGTCTGTGACGGACGCCACGCGCAGGTAGTTCTTAGCGGAGGCACGCACCATGCAGGGGCCGCCGATGTCGATGTTCGTGCGCGCCATCTCGGGCGTCACGCCCTCTTTGGCCACGGTCTGCTGGAACGGGTAGAGGTTCACCACCACCATGTCGATTGGCTGGGCGGAGAGGCGCCTGAGGTCGGCTTGGTGGGCGTCGTTGTACGTCTCTGAGAGGAGGCCGAGGTAGATCTTGAAGTCGAGTGTTTTCACGAGCCCGCCCTGCATCTCGGGCTGGCCGGTGTAGTCGCTGACGGCTACGAGCGTGCCTTCGGCTGCCGGGCCGAGAATCTCCTTCACCTTGGCGTACGTGCCGCCGGTGGAGTATATCTTGACGCCAGGGCACGCCTTCACGAGGGCCGGCACGAAGGCGTCAAGGCCTGTCTTGTCGGATACGCTCATGAGCACGTGCTTCACGGCCACGCGCGAATCAATGTCCTTTACGATGTTCAACGACATTTCTGCTGTTCCTTCCTTGTTCTCGACTTTGAGTTTCTCTCAAGCGCAGATATTATACCACGAAAACACCCGAAAAGGACAGTTCGTGTTCAAGTTTTTTGGCTGGCTAGGTGTCGAGCAAACGGCCAGTCGACTTCCTCTGCCCTTTGGCAACTAGAAACTCGAAACCTCGAAACTAGAAACTCTGAACTGGACTTTACGGGGACAGTCCCCGCGCGCTTCTTCACACACCTCTGCGCCCTTCGCGCCTCTAGATTTCACGCACGCTTCTTGGACGTCTTGAAATCATATGCGCCGAGGATGCGGCGATCTTCGTCCGCCGCGCTTACCATCATGAGGCGGTAGCTCGCGCCGTCCGGGGCCACATCCACCACCGCATGAGCTCCCTTGAACGATTCGGGTGCAAAGTCCTTCAGCCACGGCTCGGCGGCGTCCGCCCTGCGGCGCTTCTCCGGGAAAAACCCAGGCGCGTACAGGCACGGCCAGTCGGCCTTCGCGAGCCGCCGCATCGTCGGGCGGTTCATGTGTGCATCGTGCCACACGCCCGCCACCACCACTTTGGCGCGAAGTGCCTTCACCAGCGCATCGGGCATGCTGTGGTGGCCGTGGTGGTTCGCCTTCGCCACATCGACCTGCGGACACTCCGCCGCGAGAAAGTCCTCGATCTCCACGCGGCTTCCGTCCGGCCTCTTCATGCCCATTGAGAAGTCCCCGCCGTTGTAGTAGCGAAAGTCCCCAAGCGAGAACACCATCGCGAGCGAGAGGGGGTTCTCGTCTAACTTGCTCCTGGGCCTGCCCATGGCCTCTCCGAGGTCGAGCACGGATCCGTCGCGGCGCAGCAGGCACCCGCGCGCGCAGAGCGGCGTAAACGAGAAGCCCTTGCATCCGCCGTGGAGAAGACGGATCTGGTCGGATCCCTTTTCAAGCCGGAACCTCTCCACCTTTATTCCGCGGCGTTCGACCTCGGCATAGACCTCTTTCAGGTGCTTTACGGTGTAGTCGTCGAACTTGTCGGGACGCGGCGCCGGGTCGTCCATGTTGGGCCAGGACCTGTCGATGAACCTGCCGAATTCCAGGAACTCCATCGCCTGCCCGATTCCGCTGAGGCTGAACTTGCCGTTGGCGCTTCTGCCTGCGTTGAAGGGCAGAGCGCCGGCATGGTCGCTGTGGTAGTGGGAGAGGATGAAGTAGTCGACCTTCTTTCCGTTCGGGTTGTCCGCCAGCACCCAGCGGGCGGTCCACTCGCCGGCGCGGCGCGAGCCGTTAGGCAAGGCAGGCACGCCGCAGCAACGGTAGTCGCCGCAGTCTATGAGCGCCGACGTGCCGTCCGGAAACACGAGGAACGATGCCTCGGCGCTGCCGATGTAGAGGGTGGTTATCCGGAAGCGTCCCTTCTTCCACTTGGGGAGAGTGGCGCCTGCAAGCGGATGCTTTGTCATTTCAGCCCATATACGGCCACCGAGGGCGCCAACGCCCAACGTCGCGAAGCCTCTGCCTATGAACGCGCGCCTGCCGCACGCGGACATCTTCGGGAGAAAATCATCTTTCATGGTTGACCTTCTTTCGTTTCGATTGGCTGCGTTCACGTGCAAAGACGAGTGCGCCCACTAGCCGATGGACGGCTTGCGGCCTTCGAGGGCGGGATTGTGGTGGGCCCAGAGTGCCTGGCGGGCTACGCCGAGCATTATGGCGGCGTCGTCGCGCGTCTGCACCCCGCGCGAGAAGATGCGGTGTACGCCCTGCATCATGTGCTCGGTCTGCTTCTCGTTCATGAAGCCGATGTCCTGCAGCATCGTCTGCCAGTTCTTCATCAGCTGCATCTTCTGCGCCTGCGGGGCGGGGGGCGCCTTCTCGTGCGGCGGCTGGTAGCTGCCGGTTGCGGTGAAAAGCTCGTAGCATGTTATCAGCACGGCCTGCGACAGGTTGATCGAAGTGTAGCCCTCGTCCACAGGAATGCGGATGAGATGCGTGCACTGCGCCACCTCCTCGTTGAGAAGCCCCTTGTCCTCTCGCCCAAAGACGAGCGCCACGGGGCCGGTCTCGGCGAGCGAGAGGATGTCGGCCGCGCAGTCGCGCGGCGCCTTCACGTGCTGACGGTAGAGGCCGCCGCGCGCGGTGGTGCCTACCACGGCCACGCAGTCCGCCACTGCCTCCTCGAACGTGGGGAACTCCCGCCGGGCGGCGAGAATGTCGGTCGCGTGCACCGCCATGCGCTCCGCCTCGTCCCAGCCGTTCTGCAGATTGGGCGCGGCGAGAACGAGGTTACGGAAACCCATGTTGGCCATAGCGCGGCATGCGCTGCCAACGTTGCCCGTGTAGAGCGTGCCGACGAGTACAACCCTTATGTTGTCCAGCACTGACGCCATGTCGTACAATCCTTCCTCGTCTTTTGCGCGGACTATCTGCGATGGCCTTCGATGGTGGTCGAAGGCGACTTGAACCCCTGCGGCGCGGAGGAGACGTGCGGCGATGTGCCGCGCCTGCTCTTCTCGTTCAGCGGATTCCTTTCGCTCGCGCAGAGAGTGCCCTGGTAGGCTATCTGGTAGCCCTTGCCGTCCTTCGCAAGATGCGCCACGAAGCATCCAGTGCCCTGCACCAGATACTCCCACTTCTCGTCGTCCGTCATGAAGAGGTTGCCGAACGGCGAGAGGCGCTGGTAGGCGATGAAGCGCGTGTTGTCGGGCAGCGTCACGCGCACCTTGGAGCGAGTCTTGTCCTTGATCGTGCGCCCGTTGGGAAGCGTGACGTCGAAGAAGTGGTCCTTCTCGTCGCGGCCTTCCTCCACGGTGACGTAGTTGTTTGCATCGTCCACGTACCGCCTCACGGCGGTGGCCTCGAACGAAGTGCAGCCCGTGAGCGCGAGCTGCGCCGCCGCGAAGGCCATCATGATTGCCGTCAATGCGCGCATCGTTGCGTCCTCGTGCGTGCGCGCCTAGGCGTTGTACGTGGCGGCGGACGTGGTGCCGCCGTGTCCAGTCCAGTTCGTGTGGAAGAACTGCCCGCGAGGCGCGTCGAGGCGCTCGTACGTGTGGGCGCCGAAGTAGTCGCGCTGCGCCTGAAGGAGATTCGCGGGCAGGCGCTCCGTCGTGTAGCCGTCGAAGTAGCTGAGCGCGCTCGTCATCGTGGGCGCGGGGATGTCGTAGGAGAGCGCGGTGGACGCCACCTTGCGCCATGCGGGCACGAGCTTCTCGATCGTCTCCTTGAAGTACGGGTCAAGGAGCAGGTTTGAGAGCTGCGGGTCGCGGTCATACGCCTCCTTGATCTTGCCGAGGAACACGCTGCGGATGATGCAGCCGCCGCGCCACATGAGCGCGATGCCGCCGTAGTTGAGGTTCCAGCCGTACGTCTTCGCCGCAGTGCGCATGAGCGTGTAGCCCTGCGCGTAGGAGATGATCTTCGACGCGTAGAGCGCCTGGCGGATCGCCTCAACGAACTCCGCCTTGTCGCCAGTGAACGCGGGCACCTTGCGCGCGTACGCCTTGGCGGCGGTCACGCGATCGGCCTTCATCGCGGAAAGGCAGCGCGCGAAAACGGCCTCGCCGATGAGAGTGAGGGGCACGCCCTCGTCGAGGGCGGCGATGCCGGTCCACTTGCCGGTTCCCTTCTGGCCGGCCGTGTCGAGGATTTTCTCCACGATTGGCGAACCGTCCTCGTCCTTGAAGGCGAGGATGTCGCGCGTGATCTCGATGAGATAGCTGTCGAGCTCTGTCGTGTTCCAGCGCTTGAACACCTCGTGCATCTCGTCGTCGCTCATTCCGAGAAGATCGCGCATGAGCTGGTAGGATTCGCAGATGAGCTGCATGTCGCCGTATTCAATGCCGTTGTGCACCATCTTCACGAAGTGGCCCGCGCCGTTCTCGCCCACCCAGTCGCAGCAGGGCGAGCCGTCCTCAACCTTGGCGCAGATCGCCTGGAAGATGGGCTTCACGAAGGGCCATGCGGCGGGCGAGCCGCCGGGCATCATGCTGGGCCCCTTCAGCGCGCCCTCCTCGCCGCCCGAGACGCCCGTGCCCACGTAGAGGAGGCCCTTGGACTCCACGTACTGCGTACGGCGGATCGTGTCCGGGAAATGGCTGTTGCCGCCGTCGATGATGATGTCGCCCGGCGAGAGCAGCGGGATGAGCTGCTCGATCATCGCATCGACGGCCGCGCCCGCCTTGACCATCAGGAACACCTTGCGCGGCGCGGCGAGGCTCTCCACGAGCTCCTCCACCGAGTGGCAGCCGATGATGTTCCTGCCCTTCGCGCGTCCGGATGTGAACGCATCCACCTTCTCCACCGTGCGGTTGTAGCATGCCACGGTGAAGCCCTTGGACTCCATGTTCATGATCAGGTTCTCGCCCATCACGGCGAGCCCTACGAGGCCGATGTCTGCTTTCTTCATGTTCGCGTTCCTTTGGGTGGTGTGGTGGAGGAAATCAGTTGGCGCGCAGGAGGAGGCCGGTCTTCGCGACCTCGGCGGCGTCGATGGCGTAGGCGGGATCGACTTCGAGCGGCAGCGCCTCGGGCACCTGCACGCCCGCCTTCAAGAGCTGGCGGCGCCACTTGGCCTGGAGGTCGGCGCGGCAGGTGGCGGGGGAATCCTTGCCCTCGGCGTTCTTCACGGGCGAGAACTCGTCCGCGCGGTCGAACGCCAGACAGCTGACGCCCTTTGCGTCGGCCAGCGCGTCGAAGATGAACTTCTCGAACTTGTAGCCGTTTGGCTCGGCTGGCTTCACCGTCTTGCCCGAGGCGTCCACAGTGGCGATCTTCTTGTGGGCGAGATGGAGCGGCATCGCCTTCGAGGCCTCGCGCTCGAGGAAGGCGCGGTCGAACACGTGGATTGCGGGCGAGCCGAACTTGAAGTAGAGGTCGCCCGTCTTCGTGCGGCGGGTGTTCATCTCCTCGGTCATCTCGGTGTACTCGATCATGTCGAAGTGGCCATCGCGCTTCACCACCATGCCGAGGCCCTCGTAGGGGTCGCGCTTGGCGCAGAGCTTGAGGGAGTACTCGCTCTTCTCGAGCGTGTGGAGGCCGATGAAGGCGGGATCGGCAACTTCGACCATGGGGTTGTCCACCTGGAAGTAGAAGAGGGTCTTGACGCCGCGCGCCTTCATGTCCTTGAAGCAGCCGTTCGCCTTGAGGGCGCTGATCATGCCGCCGTGTCCGTCGGGGCTCATGAACACATGGCCGGGAGCGTCGAGAATGATCTTGCCGTCTGCCGTCATGCCGGGCCACATCCCCTGGCGGAAGAAGACGACGTTCTTGGGGTCGAGGCCGAAGTAGTCGTTCTCCTCGAAGTGGTCGACCGTGGCGTCGTAGTTGGCCTTGCTCGTCATCACGTAGAAGGGAATCGCGGCCTTGTAGCGCACGCTGAGGGCGAGTATCTTGCGCGCGTGGAAGTGGAAGAGCGAGGCGCCCGTCACGGGGCCGATAGAATACGCGCCCTTGGGTCCGTCGTAGCCGAGGCGCGAACCCTGCCCGCCCGCGACGAGCAGTACGCCCACGCGTCCCGCGGCAAGCTCTTTCTCGCCTGCGGCAACAGCCTTCTTCAGCGGGGCGCCCCTGAGCTGCGCCACCTTGGGCGCCGTGGGCTTGCCTTTCTTCGCGGCAGCCGCTCCGCCGCCCGCGAGGATCGCCGCGCAGCGCTTCAGCTCCTTGAAGTCGATCGTCTCCACCTGCGCGAGAAGTGCCTCGCGTTCCTTCGCCGAAAGCTGCTTCCAGAACTGGAGCACGTGCCCCTGGCCGTTTTTCTCGAGAACGGACTTCGCCTCGTCGTATGTCATCGCTTTCTCCTGTTTCTACGGTAGTGCCAGCCGCCTCTGCGGCGCGGCGCGCGGGAGCGCATAACCCCCACGGCGAATATTGTATCAAATTTCCCCTTCCCCTGAAACACAAAACCTACCAGAGGGGGATCTGGGGCGCATCTGGCACACTCCGGTCATGAAACGCCGGACCTATCGGTTCTTGCAGTCGCCTCCAAAGAGATTCTCGAGCTCGTCGAGCGACTTGCCCTTCGTCTCGGGAATGAAGAGAGACGTGACGAAGTACAACACGCCGTTGAACGCGAAGAAGAAGAACATCGAGCTCCATCCCCACGCCTTCACCCACGGACGGAACCACGAGGCAAGCCCCCACGCCACCAGCTGGTTCATGAAGAGCGCGAACGCCATTCCGTTTGCTCTGATTCGCGTCGGCATCAGCTCGGAGAGGACAAGCCACACGCACAACCCCGGACCAAGCGCGTAGAAAACCTGCATGAAGGAGAACGAGAACAGCGTGAGAAGCCCCGTGAAGTTGTTCGCCTCCACGCCAAAGCGCTCGATCGCAAAAAACACGCATCCGATCGCTGCAAGCCCAAGCGTCATTCCCCCCGTGCCCACGCGCAGCAGCCACGTGCGCCCCTTGCGGTCCACCAGCGCCGCCGCCGCGATCGTCACGAGCATGTTCGTGAGCTTCACCGCCAGCTGCCCCCAGTTGGCGTAGATCCCCTCGAAGCCCGCGCTGTGGAGAATCGTCACGAGATAGCTCGTGAACGAACTCATGCCCGTCGTCTTGTTGAAGGTGAGCACCAGGCACGCGAGCAGGAAAGGAATCACGTAGCGCCGCCGGAGAAGAGTTTCAGCATTTCGGGTTTCTGGTTTCGGAGTTCCTGACGAACCATTCAAGCTTCGAAGCTGCGAAACCTCGAAACCTCCAGACTTC
The DNA here is from genome assembly GCA_017563185.1 of Kiritimatiellia bacterium. Taxonomy (GTDB): domain Bacteria; phylum Verrucomicrobiota; class Kiritimatiellia; order RFP12; family UBA1067; genus RUG572. The sequence goes on from JAFXIL010000171.1 coordinate 17,597, forward strand.
TTCTTCAACCAAACAGGACTTTCCCTGAGCCGCAGACTGCCGAAGAAGAGCACGGCGACCGGTATCATCGTCCACCAGAAATTGGCACCCCATGCAGCCATACGGTTCACCTCGTCGGCCTTGTCCGAAGCGCCGTACCATGTGGCCACGAGACATCCTGCGCCGGCAGCCACCACCAGACCAAGGCCAAGGCAGAACTGGAACACTCCCGTTCCGCGCCCGCGGATCGCCGGCGGAAGCGTCTCGGTGAGGTACATCGGCATCACCACGGCCATGTAGCCGGCGCTCATGCCCTGCAGCACGCGACCGGCGTACAGGAACGGGTACGAGCCCAGCGACAAGCTTACGATCGGAATCGCCACAAGGAACATCACGGCAGAGGCGACTATCATCTTCTTGCGTCCGAAGAAGTCGCACAGCCATCCGGCAGTAATAGACGAAACGAGTCCGCCAAGCAGCACGGCGCCCACGATATGGCTGATCTGGCCATCCGTATAGATGTTCATCGCTTTCATGTACGGCTCGGCCGCGGCGATCACGCCGAAGTCCACGCCGTAGAGAAAACCTCCCAGCCCCGCCATCACGAGGAGGATAAGCGAACTACTGGATCTGTCTGCACTGTTCATGCCGCGTATTATAATAAATCGTTCATGGCGAATCAACCACAAAACGCCCCTGCATCTCGCTGTTTCAGTCCGGTGCAGGCGGAGCAGCATTCAGCCATCCGTCACTCGTCATTGAACCTAGTAGCTCATGCGCGTGGGAATGCCGGCGGAGTGCATTGCGCTTTTTATCTCGGCTATGGTGAAGTCGCCGGAGTGAATCATGCCGGCAACGATCGCGGCGTCGGCTCGCGCCTTCCGGAACACCTCCACGAGGTGCTCGGGGCGGCCCGCGCCGCCGGAGGCCACCACTGGCACCTCCACGGCCTCTGCCACGAGGCGCGTTATCTCCAGCTCGAAGCCGGTGCGCATCCCGTCGGCGTCCACCGAGTTCACCACGATCTCTCCCGCGCCGAGGTCTGCGGCCTTCTTAGCCCACTCCACGGCGTCCATGCCGGTGAAGTCGCGGAAGCCGCGAGTGGTGATTTCGTATCCGCTCGGGCAGCGCGCGCTGCGAACGGGATCCATTCCCAGCACCACGCACTGCCTTCCGAACGCGGCGGCGCCTTCGGCGATTATAGCCGGGCTGCGCACGGCAAGTGAGTTCACTGAGATCTTCTCGGCGCCTGCGAGTATCACGCGCTCCATGTCGCCAACGGTCGCGATCCCGCCGCCCACGGCGAAGGGGATGCGCACCGCTCGCGCAACGGCCTCCACCATGCCGATGTCTATCGGCCGCCCTTCGGCGGACGCCGTGATGTCATAGAACACAAGCTCGTCCGCACCGCCGGCCGAATACGCCACCGCCATCTCCACGGGATCGCCGAGATCGACGTTGTTCTTGAACTTCACGCCCTTCGTCACGCGCCCCGCGCGCACGTCAAGGCATGGTATCACACGTTTTGTGAGCATGGCAGGATTTCCGCGCTACAGTGAGAGAAACCACGAAAGGAAGTCGAGGCCCATGCGGCCAGACTTCTCGGGATGGAACTGCGTGGCCACGAGATTGCCGCGTCTAACCGAGGCGGTGAACTCCACTCCGGCGTATTCCGTCACGCCCCATGTGGCCGCGCACTTCTCGGCGTAGTACGAATGCACGAAGTAGAACTCGCCTCCGGCCGGCACGCCCGCGTCTTCCATTCCCTCCACCTGGTTCCATCCTATTTCCGGGATCTTGCATCCGGTGTCGCGCGGGAACCGCCTCACGCGCCCGGGCAGCACTCCGAGCGTCTCCACCCCTCCGTCCTCCTCCGAACGCTCGAAGAGTATCTGCATCCCAAGGCATATTCCGAGGAACGGGCGCCCCGAGACGGCCGCCGCGCGCACCGCCTCCACAAGCCCAAGCTCGCGGAGATTTGCCATCGCGCTCGCGGCCGCGCCCACTCCCGGAAACACCACGCGCTCCGCCGCCGCGACCGCGGCGGGAGAGCGCGTGACCAAGGCCTCCGCGCCGAGCGCGGAAAAGGCGTTTCTCACGCTGGTGAGATTGCCGGCCCTGTAGTCGACGATCGCGAGCATTTACGCCTTGAGGCCCATCTTGGCAGCATCGACGTCAACAAGCCCGAGAGGCTTGATCGTCTTCCACGCGCCGCGCGTGAAGTCGGGAATGTCCATCGAGCGGCCGCGGTTGTCGGCTGACTTCTCGGTGAGCTCGCAGAGGCAGCACCAGCTTGCGAGGTCATAGACGTTCATGTCCAGCGGCAGGCCGTTCTGCAGGCAGTAGCTCAGGCGCAGCACCATCAGGAAGTCCATGCCGCCGTGGCCGCCCACCTTCTTGGCGATCTCGCCGGCCTGCTTCCAGAGCGGATGCTTGTACTTCTCGCGCAGCTCGGCGGTCTTCTTCTCGTCGAAGTTGTGCGACTCGATTGCGATGCGCAGGGGATAGTCGGTGATCACGCCGTGCGTGCCCTGGATGAGGTTGATGCGGCTGTAGGGGCGCGAGGTGCCAACGTTGTGCTGCACCATGATGGTGCGGCCCTTGACGGTGCGGATGATGGAGGTGTTCATGTCGGCCATCTTCACCTTGAGGCTGCGGCGCCACTGGTCGGCGGCGGAGGCGCCCTTGAAGCGCGCGCCGGTCTCGTGGAAGCCGGCCTGAAGCGAATCCACCGAGACGAGGAAGTCGAAGCGGTCGCCGCGGTTGATGTCCATGTCCATGCAGATCGGGCCGAGGCCGTGGGTGGGGTACTGGTTGCCGCCATGCACCGCGTTGTGCCTGAGGCGCCAGTAGTTCCAGTATCCGCCGTTGCCCTTTGCCTCGTTCCACGCCGCGTAGTTGTAGCTGCGCAGATCGTGGATGTAGGCGCCTTCGCCGTGGGAGATCTCGCCCAGCACGCCCTGGTGCACCATGTTGTAGGCGAGCATCTCGGATTCGCCGTAGCAGCAGTTCTCGAGCTGCATGCAGTGGCGCTTAGTCTTCTCCGAGGTCTCCACGAGCTCCCAGCACTCGTCCACCGTGAACGCGCTCGGCACCTCGGTGACCACGTGCTTTCCGCACTTCATCGCGTAGAGCGCGATCGGCACGTGCAGTTCCCACGGGGTGGCGTTGTACACGAGATCCACCTCGGGGTCCTCGCACATCCTCTTCCAGTCCTCGGCGCCCTTGTCGCCGTACACCTTCGGCGCCGGCCTCTTCTTGGACGCGATGTAGCCAAGCGCGCGAGCGCGGCGCGCGGCGTTGATGTCGCAGATGGCGCTCACGCGGCCGCCGGGAATCAGAGTGAATCCGCTCACGCCGGCCATTCCGCGGCCAAGGCCCACCACGCCCACGCGCAGATCCTTGAACGGCTTGTCGGCGTAGCCGGCCATCATGCCCTCGCCTGCGGGAAGGTTGCGGGCGGCGCTTTCTCCGGCGGCGAGCGCGGCGGCGCCCATCCACAGCGTGCCCTTGAGGAAGTCTCTTCTCTTGGTGTCCATTTCGTCGTTTTCCTTTCTGTTAAATCAAACGCCCTCATTATATCATTTCCGGCAGACGTCCGCAAGAACGAGCGCCGCGTCACGCGATGTCCTTCTCGTCGATCATGATCTCGTTGCCGATGCGGTTGATGATCTCGCCGCCGGCATTGGAGGACGCGTCCGCGAAGTCATAGACCAGCTCGTCGAAGACCGACATGAGCGCAACGCGCTTCTCCTCGTCCTCCGGCATCATCTTCTCGAGAATGAACGCGACGTTGTCCGTCAGGATCTTGATGCCGCCGCCGCTGAGAACGGCGTTGGCGACCAGTCGTTTCGGTAGAGGAAGCCCGGCTCCACGCCGTTCGTCTTGATCCTTTCGAGTAGGATGTTGTTCGCGTCGGACTGGTTGACGCTCATTCCGACGCCGAGAACGCCCTTCTTGATCTGGTCCTCGATGGAGGTCTTCCCCGCACCGAGTATCGTGGAGAGGTTTTTGAGGCCCGTCACCTCGCGCACGCCGAGCACCGTGTCGAAGGCGTGGGTGCCGAGCGAGCCGTATTCATTCTCGAGGGCCTCCTTGAAGGCCGCCATCGTCGCGTTGTTCGCGGCCTTGCCCTGGGAGAAGATGAAGTTGCCGAGGCGGGCCGTGGCCGCCTTCCCCTGTTCCTGCACGATGATGCCACGCGAGGAGAACGCGGTCGAGTTGGCCACGGCCTTGAATGTATCGAGTGTGATCGGCATGGTTTTCAGTTCCTCACGAGTTGACTACACGCCCGGGCTGCAAAGGTTACAGGCGTGAGACAAAAGATTTGCGACGCGCCTAACGTCTCGCGTCTCACGCCCACCCCCTGCGCGTCTATCGTCTCTAGTCTCATGTCCAATCTCCTATCACTCCAGCTTTTCTCAACGACACGAATCCCCTGCCGTCTTCGCTTGAAGGCGAGCCCAATATCAAATGGTCGAGAATCTGTATCCCGATAATGCGCGAAGCCTCGACAAGCCGACCCGTCAGGCGCACGTCGTCCGCGCTGGGCGTTGGATCGCCCGACGGATGGTTGTGCGCCACGACAATCGACTGCGCCCCCCAGCGAATCGCCGCCTTGAACACCTCGCGCGGATGAACGGGCGCTTCGTCGGCCAGCCCGTAGGTAATGCGCAGAGGCGCCGTGCAAAGCGGGTGCTTTCTCGCGTCCAGCGGAAGAACCAGGAAGCTTTCCTGTTCCTCGCCCATCAACACCGCCTCGCGGAAGATCCGCGCCGCATCTCCCGGCGTCTTGACCACAAGGCGGCGTATGTCTTCGCCGTCCGTTTCATACCCCCGTCGCACCAGTTCAAAGGCGGCGGACAGCTCCAGCATCTTCAACGGCCCAACGCCCTTGATCTTCCGCTCGGGATGAAGTTCGTTGTAATCGCGGATATGGCGCTCGAGGGTGCGCCAGTCGCTCCGGACAAGCTCCGCCACCGATCCGAACGCATCCACAAGCCGCCGCGCCGTTTCCAGCACGTTGCAGCCCGCCGAGCCCGTGCGCAGAAGAATCGCGAGAAGCGCCTCTGGCTTCAACTCGCGCGGCGAGACGGCGTCGCGCAGCTGTTCGCGCGGCTTGACGCTGTCCGAAAGTTTTTTGAAGTCACTTGCCATGCATTCTCTCCCCTATGCACTCCTCCGCCCGTAGTAGGGAGACGGGACGATTGGATAGACCTCATAGACATGGCGATAGACGGCATCCGTCCGTTCGCCGATTTCGCCTTCGGAATACGCCGACGGCAGCCCCGTCGTTTCCGCGAACAGGAAATCGAAAATGGCCTTCCTCACGCCGTCGCGCGTCGTCTGCTTTTCGCGCCAGTGATCGACCGACAACTTGCCGTCCTTCAGCTTGTCGAGAAGCGACTTGGCAACCGCTTTCACCTTCCCTGTTTCCGCCTTGGACAGAGCTGGTTTCTTCAGAAGATCGTAGATGGCAAGCGACTCCTCGTCCAGCCCCTCGCGCACGGCGCGTTCTTCTTCGCCGGAAAGCTCTTCGATGAATTTCAGCAGCGCCTCGAAGGTCTGTTCGATCGTCTGCCGGTCTTTTTCGCTGTTGTAGGCGGCGACGATTTCCTCGTACCGGCGCTGGAAATCCGCGCGGAGCGGATTGCGCGCCAACATCGCGGCCAGCTTCTTTTCAACCGTCGCCTTGATCGACTGCACGGCCGTCCGTTTCGAACGGGAGACGGCAAACTCCTGTCTCAGACGCTCGAAGTCGATGCGACTGATGTCATACGGCTCGTGTCCTTCACCGACGCTTTCGCGCGGCACAATGGCTTCATCGACGATTGCCTGCAGCTCGCGCATGATACCGGAAATGTCGGCATCTTCCTTGCCCTGCTGCAGGCTCATGTAGATGATGCGGATCGCCGCATACTCCGCGCGATGGCGATTGACCCCGGCAAACGTGATGCAGGCCTTGAACTTCGAGAATACGGTGCGGCACAGAACCTCAAACCGCTTGCGCGTTTCGTCATTCTCGTTTGCCGCCTCCTTCGCGGCGTTGATCGCCGCGTTCTTGGCGAACCCCTCGCCTTCGACAATCGCGGCGAGCGGCGCGCCCTTGTCCGCCAGCCAGTCGCGCACAAGGCGAATCGCCTCGTCCAGCTCGTGCAGCAAGTCGTCTTCGGGTTTCACGGGGTCTTCGCCGGCGTCGTTTCCGGCGCCATCCGCGCCGCTTCCGCCGGCGAACGTGGCAAGCGCCTGCCGGAGATTCTTCAAGATGCCGCAGTAATCGACGATCAACCCGTTGTTCTTTCCCTCGTTGACGCGGTTGGCGCGGGCGATCGCCTGCATGAGCGTGTGCGCCTTGAGCGGCTTGTCGAGGTAGAGCGTCCCGAGCGACGGCACGTCGAATCCCGTCAGCCACATGGCGCAGACGATGGCGATGCGGAACGGATGCTCCTCGGCCTTGAAGGCCTCGTCGACGGACATGCGCGCGGGCGCGTCCAACGTCTCGCGTCTCGCGTCAAACCCCTCCTTCATCACCTTGCGGTGAGGCAGAATGTCCAGCCCCCATTTCGCGAATTTCTCGTCCTCGTTCTGTTCTTCGCTGACGATGACCGCCGCAATGGTTTCCCGCATCCATGCCAGCTGACGCCGCAGGAACTGTTCCTCCTGCTCGTCTTCCGCCGCGTAGAGCTTCGTCTCGACCGTCTTCGTTTCCTCTTTCCAGTATTTCCGGATGAGGTCGTGCATCTTCACGCATGTCAACTTGTCGATGCAGACGAACATCGCCTTGCCGTTCTCCCACGACGCCGCGTAGTGCCGGACGAAATCGCGGGCGATCTGGTCGAGGCGTTTCGACGCCGTGATGACGTGGTAGTCGCGCTTGAGCTCCGACTCCAGCTTCTCGGCGACGTCAACCCCCTCCGCCTCGAACGCCGCGAGCTTTTCGGCGATCTTCTCGTTGATGTCCTGCGTGGCGACGCTCAGCTTCTCCCCGCGCGCGTCGTAGTAGAGCGGAACCGTCGCGCCGTCATCGACGGCACGCTGAAAGTCGTACTTGGAGACGTAGTCGCCGAACACCTGTTTCGTCAGCTCGTCGCCCTTGAAGAGCGGCGTGCCCGTGAAGCCGATGTACCCGGCGTTCGGCAGGGCGTTGCGCATGTTGAGCGCGAGGAGTCCGTATTGTGAGCGGTGCGCCTCGTCTGAAATGACGATGACGTCGTCGCGTATCGTGTACGCCTCGCCCGGACGCACCTCCTCGTTGAACTTCTGGATGAGCGAAAAGACATGGCTCTTGTGCTGCCCCAGAAGCGCCTTCAGGTGCGCGCCGCTCGCCGCGCGGCATTCGTCCTTGTCGTTGTCCACGATTCCGCATCCGGCGAACGTCTTGTAGATCTGCGTGTCGAGTTCGTCGCGGTCCGTCAGGACGAGGAAGGTGAAGTTGCCGCCGAGCTTGCGATGGACCTTGCGCGTGAAATAGACCATCGAATAGCTCTTGCCGGAACCCTGCGTATGCCAGAACACGCCCAACTTGCCGTCCGTTCCCCTGCGGTTGCGCACGGACTCCACTGCGCGGTTGACGCCGAGATACTGGTGGTTGCGCGCCAGAATCTTTGCCACGCTTCCGGCCGATTCGTCATACACGATGAAATTCTCGAAGAGGTCGAGCAGATTCGCCTTGGAGCAGGTGCCTTTGAGCAGCGTCTCCATGTCCACTGCGCCTGGCTCGTCCTCGGAGAGTCGCTTCCACGCGTGGAAGAATTTGAACTTTGCGGAGTGCGTGCCGATCTTCGCGTCGATGCCGTTGGTGAGGATCACGAAAGCGTTGAAGTGGAAAATCTGCGGGACCACCTTCCAGTAGTCGCAGAAGTTGTCGCGATAGGCGATGAAGATGTCCTTCGTGACGTTCTTCAATTCCATGAAGACAAGCGGCACGCCGTTGACGAATCCGACGACGTCCGCGCGGCGGCGACGCCCCAGCGAACCGCGCAGCCACAGCTCGCGCACGCAGAGGAAGTGGTTGGCTGCCGGATTTGCAAAATCGAAGACGCGCAGAAAGGCCTTCTTCTTCGTGCCGTCCGCCGCCGTGTAGCGCACGGGGATGCCGTCGAGAAGCAGTTTGTACTTCTCGCGGTTGATGGCGTCAAGTCCCATCGAGACGGAAGTGTCCGCAAGGATGCGGACGGCCTCGTCGTATGCAGCGGCGGGCAGGCCTGGATTCAGCCTTTCGAGCACGGGACGCAGATAGCGCACCAGCAACACCTCACCCTCGTCCGTACGCCCCAGCGTCCCCGCCGCTCCGAAGACTTCCTGCATGGCATAGACGCTCTCGTTCCAGTCAAGCGAATTGACCAGATACTCCGCAGTCGTCTTCTGCACAAGGTTATCTTCGGTATAGGCGTTCATGCATTGGGCTCCTGTTTACAGACTTGCCATTGGCCGAATCGCTTGCCTCCAACGCGGACAATAACATTTGCCGCCTTGAGTTGCGCAAGCACCTTTTCTACGCCTTTAACCGTGAGGCCCGTGGCTTTCGCCATCTCTGTTTGCCGAATTTTCGGGAAACGCTTTATTAAAGCAACGATAATATGCTTGCTTTTGTCACTTCGTTTTTCTCCATTTTTCCCATGTCTTTTCTTTGGGTAGTCTTGGGTAGTCTGCTGGGTAGTTTCTTGGGTAGTACGGACATCCCTCCTATCCCTACTTTTTGTGACATTCCTATCCCTACTTTTGGCCTCACCAACATTTTGGCGATTGTCGCTTTCCCCTTTGTAATCAAGGGTTCTGGTGATACTCCTATCCCTACTTTCACCACCATTCCTATCCCTACTTTTACCGTCATTCCTATCCCTACTTTTCTTCAACGTTTCCTGGGTAGGCTGCTGGGTAGCTTCTTGGGCAGTCCGAGAGATGACGCCATCGCTTGCAGAGGCGCCTCCATTCCAGTCAACGGGCCTCCGCAGAACGACGCGGAAATCATCGTCATCCTCAATCCATTCCGGAGCAGGAATCCCCCATTCGGCGCACTTCGCGATCATGTCCTCGGTGCCGGTCCCTGCCTTTTCGATGTAGCCCTTCAGGTACATCGCCCGCGCCAGAAATGGATTCACCGGCATTGACTTGTGCGTAGTGGACAACTTCTTGATCGTCATGCCGTGCGGCAACCCGCCCGGACTCCATA
>JAFXIL010000172.1 GCA_017563185.1 Kiritimatiellia bacterium
AAAGGACGCGAGGAGATTCTAAAGATACATGCCGCCAAAGTGAAGCTCGGCGAGGATGCAGACCTCTCGCGCCTTGCGCGCGGCACCTCCGGCCACTCAGGCGCCGACCTCGCGAACATCATCAACGAGGCCGCCCTCCTCGCCGCGCGCCGCAACCTAGAGTCCATACCGCACGCAATCCTCGAAGAAGCGCGCGACAAGGTGTTCTGGGGCAGCGAGCGCAAGAGCGCAGGCTTCACCCGCAAGGAGTACGAGACCACGGCGTGGCACGAGGCTGGCCACGCGCTTCTGCAACTCCTGCTCGAAAATGCGGACCCGCTCCACAAAGTCTCGATAATTCCGCGCGGACGCGCCCTCGGCGTGACCATGACGCTGCCAGAGAAGGACGTGCTCAACCGCTCGCGCAGCTACTTCCTCGACGAGCTCGTGGTGCTCTGCGGCGGACGCATCGCCGAGGCGTCGTTCTCGAAGGACATCTCCACCGGCGCCTCAAGCGACATCGCAAACGCCACCGAAGTGGCGCGCGCGATGGTGTGCCGCTACGGCATGAGCGACGCATTCGGGTTCCAGAGCTTCATCGAGCCAAACCCCTACGCACTCGAAGAAGCACCGCCTCCCTATTCGCAGAAGACGGCAGAGGCCATAGACGCCGAGGTGAAGCGCCTCGTCGAAGAAGCGTACGAAAAGGCCACGCGCCTTCTGGAAGAGAACCGCGACAAGCTGGAGCTCCTCGCAAAGACGCTCCTCGAAAAGGAGACGATGGACGGCCGCGACGTGGAGCAGCTTCTTGGCCTCCAGCGCAAGCACGAAGAGGACGATGCCGCCACGGAGGCCAATCCCGCCGCCGCCGAAACCACTGCGCCTGAAGCCGACGCCGCCAAAGAAGAACAAGAGAAACAGGACAAGTGACATGTTTTGGCACTGCAAAGACTTCAAAATAGATCTTTCGCGCGCGCGCGTGATGGGCATCGTGAACGTCACGCCCGACTCATTTGCAGACTGAGTGCGGTGCCTGCGCACAGAGGCGGCCGTCTCTCGCGCCCGCACGCTTGTGAAAGACGGTGCGGACATCATCGACCTCGGCGCGGAGTCCACCCGCCCAGGCGCGACGCCCGTCGCATGGCGTGTGGAATGGGCGCGCCTCAAGCCGGTGCTGCACATCCTCTCGCGCGAGCTTGGCCAGACGCCGATCTCAGTGGACACGTACCATCCCGAGACCGCGCGCCTCGCGCTGGAGGAAGGAGCCTCGATCGTCAACTGCGTCTATCCAGCGTCTGCCAAAAAGCTGCTGTGGCTCGCCCAGGACGCCGAGTGCGGCCTCGTGCTTCCATGCCGCGGCGAGGCGGAGTTCAAGGCCCTCGGCCTTTCGTCGCCGGCCGACGAGACGCGCGTTCTCATCGATCCGATGATAGGCTTCGGCACGACGCGCGAGGAGGACATGTCCCTCCTCGGCGGCCTGCGCCGCCTCGCACGGTTGGCGCCCGTTCTCGTGGGCGTGTCGCGCAAGCGCGTGATCGGCACGATGACCGGCGCCGACAGCCCGGCCGACCGGCTGGGCGGCAGCGTGGGGGCGGCCGTGTGGTGCGCCATGAACGGGGCCTCCGTGGTGCGCGCGCACGACGTGAAGGAGACGAGACAGGCGCTCGACGTGGCGCGCCTTCTTGCGGCAACGGCAGGCGAACCACAGCCGGGAGGCATTGCATGAACTGGCAAACTCTGCTCTCGTTCGGGCCGGACGTGGTCCAGATCGCGATTCTCTACTTCGCGATCTACGCAATCCTAAAGGCCGCGCGTGGCTCGCGCTTCGGCCAGGTGCTCATGGGCGCCGGCATAATCTTCACCCTTCTGATCGCCTTCACGTTCCTGCTGAACTTCGACGTGCTGACCTACATCGTGCAGACGCTTCTCGTCTATCTGGCGTTCTCCACGGTCGTCATATTCCAGCCGGAGATCCGGCGCGTTCTGGCCACGATTGGCGCGCTGCTCTTCGCCGACAACCGCCGCGACCTCGGCCTTGGCGCAAGCGGGCGCGTGACGCCGGAGGATCTTGTCTCGTACATATTCAAGCTCGCCCGCGCGCGCACCGGCGCGCTCATCGCGATCGAACGCGGCATCTCGCTGCGCGGCGTGGAGACTACCGGCGTGGCGCTCGACGCGATAATCTCGAACGAGCTTCTCTTCTCGATATTCACCGAGCCCATGCCGCTGCACGACGGCGGCGCGATCATCCGCCACGGCCGCCTCGCGGCCGCGCACTGCCTCTTCCCGGTCTCCAGCAACACCGAGGGCCTCTTCGCGGCGGGGATGCGCCACCGCGCGGCCGTGGGCCTGAGCGAGGAGACCGACGCCTTCGTCATCGTTGTGAGCGAAGAGCGCGGCCTCGTCTCCATAGCCCACAACGGCCGCCTCATCCGCTATCCCGACCGCGCGGAGGAGTCGCGCAAGGCCGTGCTGCGGTGGGTGCGCAAGGCGATGCCGATTCAGAAGACCGCAGGCGAGACGATTGCCGACTGGATCCGCCGACGCCGCAAGAAGTTCGCCCGCATCACGGCAAAGAACGCGGCTGCGCCCGCGGCGGACGCCCACACGCCCGACACCGCCCCCATCCCCGTCCCGCCGAAGGAAAAGAATCCGCAGCTCGCCGACGCCTCCTTCGCCGACGTAAAGAACGCCTCCACAAAGGAGACTTCAAAATGAAGAACTTCTTCTCGTTTCTAACACACAACTGGTGGCTCAAGCTGCTTGCGCTTGCGCTCGCGCTCGCCGTGTTCTATGGCGTGCGCAACAACATCAGCCACGGCTCGCCGAACATGATGCCGCCGATTATGAGAGGCTCGGAAAATGCAGACGCCGACCGATAGTCAACAGCAGCCAGAGGCGTCCATTCGCCGCAGGCTTATCGGCTTCTTCATGTTTCCGATCGCCTTCTTCCCCTTTTTCGCGCTGTTCACGTACAACTGGCGCGACGTGCCGGAGCTCTGCATGCCGCCAAGCGAGGCCACGAGCAACCTCATCGGCGCAGTGGGAAACTACTTTGCGTACGTGGGCTACCAGCTGGTGGGCCTAGGCATCTGGTCCGTGCCGCCGGTGTGCGTGTTCGCCGGCTTGCGCCTTGCGTTCGGAAAGTCGTTCCATCCGGGACGGCGCACGCTGGGCGTATCGCTTTTCGTTTTCGCCGCCACGTGCCTGCTGCAGCTTATGGGCCACCTCCCGGCGCTCTCCGGCATCCTCCACGCGCTCAACATCGAGCCCAACGCCGGAGGCGCCGTTGGCTATCTTGTGATGACGCGCGGCCTCGCAAGCCTGATATCGCCGTTCGGCTCGGGCGTGGTGATGGTGTGCGTGCTGGTGTTCTCGATCTTCCTCACAATCGGATTCAGAACGATCGTCAACGCCCTAGGCCGCCTCACGGCATGGGCTGCGGACCGCACGCCCGGCGACGACGAGCTGGACGAGGCCGAGCGCGAACAGGCAATCGACGCCGCACGCGCCGCCCGCGAGGAGGCCAAGGCCCAGCGCCTAGCCGAGAAACAGCGCATAGCCGAGGAGAAGGCCGCAAGACGCGCCGCGAAGGAGGCCGAGAAGGAGGCGCGCAGACGCGAGCGCGAGGAGGAGCGCCAGCGCAAGGAGGCCGAGCAGATCGCCCGAGAGGAGGAGGCCCGCGCTCTGCGCGAGCGCATGAGGGCCGACCTGCTCACGCCGCCCAGCGCAGGCGGCACCGTGGATTGGATGCCCGCGCGCGAATCGCCCGCCCCCTCCCCTGTCCCCGCGCCAACGCCAGCGCCCGCCGTCCGCCCCGTGCGCACGGTGAACACTCCCGCCCAGCCACAGCCCGCCGCGCCCACAGTGGAGACTGCTCCTCCCTCACCTGCAGCCGAAGCGGTCGAGGACAAGGGGCCTTACATTCTTCCGCCCGTCTCGCTTCTCAACGATGTGCCGCCGAAGTCAGCCGGCGGTGACGAGAATCCCGAGGCGATGGCCCAGCGCCTCGTCGATACGCTCAAGGTCTTCGACGTCAACGCGACGCTCGCCTACTACGTGGCGGGCCCCGTGGTGACGCAGTACGCTCTTTCCCTCGACCTCGGCACCCGCGTCGAGAGGGTGGCCAGCCTCTCGCGCAACCTCCAGATGTCGCTGCAGGCCACGTCGCTTCGCATCGAGGCGCCTATCCCCGGCAAGAACGCCGTTGGCATCGAGGTGCCTAACACGAAGCCGGCGTCGGTGTGCTTCCGCGAGATAATCGACGGAGATCTGTGGAAGAAGAACTCTCCGGGCAAGTTCCAGGTGCCGCTTCTCCTGGGCAAGGACGCCGCAGGAAACGACCTCGTCGCCGACCTCGCAAAGCTGCCCCACCTCCTCGTCGCGGGCGCCACGGGGCAGGGAAAGTCCGTGTGCCTCAACTCCATCATCAACGGTCTTCTCATGTGCCGCACGCCCGAGCAGCTCAAGCTCATCATGGTGGACCCCAAGCGCGTGGAGTTCACGTCCTACAACAGGCTTCCACACCTGCTCGTTCCGATCATCAACGACACGAAGAAGGTCGTGTTCGCCCTGCGCTCCGCAGTGGTGGAGATGGACCATCGCCTTAAGATGTTCGCCCGTGCGGGATGCAGGAACATCGTGGACTTCAACAACCGCAAGACCGTTGTGCAGCCCGACATGCTGGGCGGAGGCGACGAGCTCGTGGGCGATCCCGACATGCCCCGCACCGTTCCCTACATCGTCATCGTCATCGACGAGGTGGCGGACGTCATGCAGGCCGCGAAGAAGGAGGTGGAGCCCGTCATCGCCCGCCTCACCGCCCTCGCCCGCGCCACCGGAATCCACCTCATCCTCGCCACGCAGCGCCCCGACGCGAACATCATCACCGGCGTCATCAAGTCAAACATCCCTGGACGAATCGCGTTCAAGACTTCGTCCTCCATCGACTCGCGCACCATCCTCGACGCAACCGGCTCGGAGCTTCTCATCGGCAAGGGCGACATGCTCTTCAGAATGTCAGACGGCCGCCTCCTCCGCGCCCAGGGCTCGTACATTTCCGACGAGGAGATCGGCCGCATCGTGGACTTCATCGGCGAACACTCGACCGTGCAGTTCGACGAGAAGCTCACCAAGCGCATGGAGAAGATCAAAGAGGCCGACATCGAGGACGAACTTGACGGCGGCGAGGAAGGCGAGGAAAGCGGCGAACAACAAGCCATCGAACCCAGAGGTGCCGCCGTTGGCGGCATTCCTCCTCCCGCCGGAATGTCCCTCAGCAAGGAAGAGGCCCTCTACCGCAACGCCCTCGAAGTGCTTCGCGACACGAAACGCGCCTCAATCTCGCACTTCCAGCGCCGCATGGGCATCGGCTACAACCATGCCGCTCGCATCGTGGACCTTCTCGAAGAACGCGGCGTGATCGGAGCGGCGAAGTCCGGCGCGGGCCCCCGTGAGATACTTCTAGACCCGGAGGCTATCCTCAACGAGATGGACGGCGCCGCTCCCGCCGCCGCTCCTGACCAGGTCTCCATGCCGGCCGACGGCACTGGCGACGACGATCCCTTCGGCTTCCCGCCCGAGAGCTGAACAAGACTTCCACCAAATTTCACGGAAATATGGTATAATCATCGACAGGCAATTTTTGTGAGAAGAACGATTCCCATCAAGCCGAAAGGAATGACATGAGCTTTGGACAGACACTTCGCAGCGCCCGAGAGGCAAAAGGCCTCACCGAATCGCAGGTGGCATCGCAGACGCGCATCCTCGTGCAGATCATCTCCGACATGGAGAAGGAGGATTTCCACCGCATTCCCGCCCCAATCTACGGGCGCGGCTTCGTGCGCCTCTTCGCCGAATGCGTCGGGCTCGACCCCGCCCCTCTGATCCAGGAATTCATGGAGATCTTCGAGGGCCGCCGCCCTCCGCTTTCCGCCATTCCCATGCCACCGCCCGCCCCGCCCCCATCGCCAGTCCGTGAACCGCCGCCCGTAGCCGAGCCTCCCTCTCCGCCATCCGAGCCGATTCCCGAAGCCCCGCCCGTGCTGGTGCACGAGGCCTTCGCGCCAAGGCAAGCCACCTTCTCCACGGTTTCACAGGACTCCATGGTGGCGCAGGAGACTATTCCTGAACCGCCGCCCACACCCGCGCCGAGGCCCAAACCCGCGCCAGAACCAGCGCCCGCGCCAGCGCCTCAACCCATGGCGCCGCAGCAGTCCGCCGCGACCGCGCAGTCCAACCTCGACGTTTCGGGCCTTGAACTTTTCAACCAGGCCGACGACGCCATGAACGGCAGCAAGCCCTCGGAAGTGCCCAGCTTCGCGCCGCCGCCTAGCCGTCCGGCGCCATATCCACGCGACAACGGCGAGTCTCCGTTCCTTCCGCACTCGTACGAGAACAGCGGTCCATCGGCGGTTGATCGCTTCCGCGAGAGCATCACGAACGTTTCAGGCAACGTGATCGACCGCGTGACGAGCATCCCGCGCAGCACATGGAGGATATGTCTGCTGTGCGTGGCCGCTCTTGCGATCATCGCGCTCATAGTCTATGCGTGCATCAAACTCTATCAGGCCACTGCGCGCATGCCTACGCCAGATCCGGTGGCGCAGGTGCCCGCGCCTTCGGCGCCCCCCGCGCCGGCCAGGCCAACTGCGAAAGCGACAAAGCCAGCCGTGGGCGTGCCTGTGAAAACGGCGCAGAACGCCATGCAAGGCACGGCGACAAAGCCCGCCACCGCAAGCAAGCCTGGCAAGCTGAGCAGCACCGGCCAGAAAATTCCGTCCCTCTACGTGGACTAGACGACGCATGCAGTGTGAACTATGCCATAAAAACAAGGCCGAGAAGGCTATCACCGTCAAGAAGGACGGCGCGGAGAAAGAGCTATACGTCTGCGCCGCGTGCGCCGCGCAGGCCTCCGGGATGGACAAGAGGGAAAAGCCGAAGGCCGACGGCGCGATTCCGCCATTCACCACTGGCGAAGGCGCAAACGTGCCACCTCCGCTCGTCGAGGGGCTCGTGAAGGCCACGCTCGACTTCATGAAAGGCATGGCCGAGGCCGAGGAGAACGAGCATCGCACCTGCCCGAAGTGCAAGTCGAACTGGGACCAGATCTCAAAGTCCGGACGCATCACCTGCCCAGCCTGCTGGAAGACCTTTGCGAAGAAGATCCGCGCCGAGTTCCTTTCCGGCGAGTTTGGGCCAACCCACACCGGCAGCGCCCCATCAGTGGACGCAATCGACGACAGCAGAGAAGCCGTGGCCGTTCTTGAGCGGGAGCTCAAGGCTGCAGTGGCGCGCGAAGACTACCGTGCCGCAGCCGCACTTCAGAAGAAGATCGACGAAGCCCGCCGCGGCAAGGGGGAGAAATGAGCCTCTCCCGGAGACGCGGAGAATATCCGAACCTCGTGATCGCCGACGTGGTGGACGGCGGTACGCTCACGCTCTGGCGCAATCCGGCGGGCGCGAAGTTCGGCGAAAAGGATGTGTGGGAAATATCGTCCGAATGGGGATCCCCCTCCGGCCTTCACGCCGCATACTCCGACCTTCAGGACAAAGAGGCCGAGCTCGCCAAGTCGCACGCGTTCGCGTGGGACTCGGAGTTCGGCTACCTTTCCCCCTTCCCGCACCACTGCGGCACGGCGCTGCGCATCGAGGGAACTTTCCACCTCGAGGCACTGCACCTCATAGGCGACCTCCCGCAGGCGCTCAATGCCATTCCCGCAATACGCTTCGAGAGCTCCAGCGTGGTGGAGGACGGCATACGCCAGGCCGCTCATCTCTTCCGCATCGCCAATGCCGCCGTGCTAGGCATCAGCGAATAGGAGCTGCTCGACCGCGCCAAGAACCTCTTCACCGACCTCGCCATGCAGGAAGTGAACGCGCGGCGCGCGCTCGTGGAGGAGATGCCGCGCGTGATCGAGGACGCAATCGCCCGATCCATCGCGGTGCTCCGCCACGCGAGGCTGTTATCCCCCGGCGAGATCCTCGACCTTCTTTCCCCTATAAGCCTCGCCGCCTCAATGGGCTTCATCAAGGGCATCACCGCAAACGAGACGCGCCGCCTCATGCGCGACCAGCTCAACGCCCCTTCGCTGCCCGAGTCGCGCACCACGGAGGACGACCGCCGCCGCGACGCGCGCGATGCCCGCCTCGCAGACCGCTTCAACAGGAGATTCGAAACCGTATCGCTCAACTCATACGCCGAGGAATGCCTTCTCTAGCCGACTCCCGGCAACGTTTCACAAAGAACAACGCAACATGAACATGGAATACACTCCAAACGCAGAACGCGCGCTTGAGGGCGCCGTTGCGGCAGCCCGCCAATTCAATCACACCTACGTGGGCACAGAGCACATACTCTGCGCAATACTCGCAATCCCGAACTGCGAAGCCTGCCGTAGGTTCGAGCGCCTTGGTCTTGACCCGGACGAGCTGCGTCTGCAGATTGAACAGCTTTTCGGCCCAGGCGGCAACGCGCGCACGCTGGGCGACATCCCTCTCACTCCGCGCACGAAGAAGATACTCGAACTGGCGAAGATAGAGGCGCAGCACCTGAAGTGCGACATGATCGGCACGGAGCACATCGTGCTCGCCATGCTCCGCGAGGGCGAGTCGCCCGGCGCGCAGATTCTCTTCCAGCACGACCTCGACGCGGAAAAGTATCTTTCCGCCACGCCATCCGCCGACGCCGCCGAACAAGACCCCTCGCCCGCGCCCGAAGGCGAGGACGGCGAAGCGCCTGAAGGCGACGCGCCGGATGCGCCAGGCAAGAAAGGCAAGGACAAGACGCCTGCGCTCAACACCTTCGGCCGCGACCTCACCGCTCTGGCGCACAAGGGCGAGCTCGACCCGGTGATCGGACGCAAGACCGAACTCCAGCGCATAGTGCAGGTGCTCTGCCGCCGCACAAAGAACAACGCCGTTCTCATCGGCGAGGCCGGCGTTGGAAAGACAGCAGTCGTCGAAGGCCTTGCCCAGGCGATAGCAGTGGGCGACGTTCCTGAGCGCATGCAGAACCGCCGCGTGATATCGCTCGACATGGCGCGCGTCGTCGCAGGCACGCAGTACCGCGGCCAGTTCGAGGAACGCCTGAAGCAGCTCATAGAGGAGACGAAGCGCGTGAAGAACGTGATTCTATTCCTCGACGAAATTCACACCCTGGTCGGCGCCGGCGGAGCAGAGGGCGCAATGGACGCGGCGAACATCCTCAAGCCCGCGCTCGCGCGCGGCGAACTGCAGGTCATAGGCGCGACGACGCTCAAGGAATACCACAAGTCCATCGAGAAGGACGCCGCGCTCGAGCGCCGGTTCCAGTCCATCGTGGTGAACGAGCCATCCATCGAGGACGCCGTCGAGATCCTAGCGGGAATCGCCCCACGCTACGAAGACCACCACAACGTGAAGTTCTCGCCCGAGGCCCTGCGCGCGGCAGTCACCCTCACCGCGCGCTATCTCCCAGCGAGGCTCCTGCCCGACAAGGCGATCGACGCCATCGACGAAACCGGCGCGCGCGTGCGAATGAAGACCGCGGTGCGTCCGCCGGACTTCAAGGCCGACCAGGAGAAGATCGACGAATATCACGCCAAGAAGGATGAAGCCGTGAAGGTGAGCGCCTTCGAAGAAGCAGCCAAGTGGCGCGATGCCGAGCTCGACGCGCGCAAGGCGCTCGAGCGGAAGCTGAAGGACTGGCGCGAACAGCATGCCGAGAAGACCATCGACGTGACGGAAGACGACATCGCCGCCACAGTCGCGTCCATCTCCGGCGTACCTGTCGAGCGCCTAACCGAGTCCACGGCGGGCCGGCTCCTGAACATCGAGCGCGAGCTAAACGCGTCCGTGATCGGCCAGTCCGCCGCCATCGAATCCATCGCCCGCGCCCTGCGCCGCTCGCGCGCAAACCTGGGCGATCCGAAGCGCCCCATAGGCTCGTTCCTATTCATCGGCCCCACGGGCGTGGGGAAGACGCTTCTCGCGAAGATGCTCGCGGAGAAGATATACGGCGACCCCAAGGCGCTGATTGCGCTCGACATGACGGAGTTCTCGTCGGCCTTCACCAGCTCGCGCCTAGTGGGCGCGCCGCCCGGATACGTGGGTTACGACGAAGGCGGGCAGCTCACCGAGCGCGTGCGGCGCCGTCCGTACTCGGTGGTGCTGTTCGACGAGTTCGAGAAGGCGTCGAGCGAAGTCATGAACATGATGCTGCAGCTTCTGGACGATGGACGCCTCACCGACGGACAGGGCCGGCAGGTGGACTTCCGAAATACGATCGTGATCGCCACCGCGAACCTCGGCTTCGACTTCGCGCGCGAGGGCAAGGCGTTCGGCTTCTCGCAGGAGACGCCCGAAACATCATACGATACGCTGCGCGAGAAGCTCACAGAAGAGGCAAAGCGAACGTTCCGTCCCGAACTGCTCAACCGCTTCGACGAAACGGTGGTCTTCCGCAAGCTCGGCCGCGAGGACGTCACGCAGATTCTCGACCTCGAGCTCGCAAAGCTCCGCACGCGCCTCTCCGAGAAGGACATGACGCTCGAGCTCGACAAGAAGGCCGTGGACTTCCTGTGCGACAAGGGAGCAGACGACGCGCTCGGTGCGCGTCCGCTTCGCCGCGCCGTGCAGCACTGGGTGGAGGATCCGCTTGCAGACCTCCTTCTGCGCGAAACGCTCGAGCCAGGGCGCATCAAGGCGACGCTCGACAAGGACGCTGCCGCGATCGTGTTCCGCCAGTCTAGGCGCGCGTAGCGCCACGCCCTTTCGCCGCCGATGCGAACGCGCCTCCACATGCGCCTCGTGGCGCGCATAGCGGCGTGGTGCGCCGCCGCGGCGGCAGTTGTCTTCGCCGTGTCGTGGGCGCTCATCGATCCGCATCTCGAGATGGCAGAGGACTATCCGTGCGGCACCCTTCTGCGCGACGACTCGGGCCGCCTTCTGCGCGTCACGCTGGGCAAGGGCGATGTGGACTGCCGTCCGTCATACGCGGCCGACCGAGAAGACTGGATCGTCAAGGCGCTGGTGGCCGGCGAGGACCACCGCTTCTTCTCGCACTTCGGCGTGAGTCCGCTCAGCGTAGTGCGCGCAACGTTCCAGAACATGTTCGCGAGGCGGCGCATATCAGGGGCGTCCACTCTCACGATGCAGGCCTCGCGCCTCATCTGCCCGCATCCGCGCACTCTCGCGTGGAAGTACGTTGAGTCGTTCCGCGCGATGCAGATCGAGTGCCGGCACGACAAGCTGTGGATACTCTCGCAGTATCTGAACCGCGCGCCGTTCGGCTCGAATCTGGCGGGAGTGGAGGCGGCGGCGAACGGGTGGTTCGGAAAGCGCGCGAAGGACCTTGGCCTCGGCGAGGCGGCAATGCTGGCGGGAATGGTGCAGAGTCCGTCGCGGTTCCGTCCCGACAGGCATATGGACAGCGCGCTGAAGCGACGCGACTGGGTGCTCTCGCGGATGCTTGAGCTTGGCATGATAGACAGGGCACAGCACGACGGCGCACGTTCGACCAGACCAAGGCTGCTGCGCGGCACGAGGCCGTTCGACGAACCGTTCTTCTGCGACTGGGCAATGCGCCACGCAGAACGGCGCTCGCTCTCGGGGCGTGACGTCACGACCACTCTCAACGCCGACGTGCAGGCACGCGCAAGACACGCGGTCGAGTCCGCCTCGGCCGGCGGCCTTTCCGCCGCCGCTGTCGTCATGAGGGCGAATACCGGAGAGGTGCTGGCTCTCGCATGCTCAGGCGACTATTTCTCGCCAGAGGCCGGCCAGGTGAACACGGCGCTCTCTCCGCGTCCAGCAGGATCGACGCTGAAGCCCTTTCTAACAGCCCTCGCATTCGACCGTGGACTCGTCACGCCAGACGAGCGCCTTGCCGACGTGCCAAAGGCGTATCACGGCTACAACCCGCAGAACTTCGACGCAACGCACCGCGGCACAGTGACTGCGGCGGATGCGCTCGTGTTGTCGCTGAACCTCCCCTTCGTAGAGCTTCTGCAGCGCGTGGGGCTTTCGTCCTTTGGCGGCACGCTGCGTTCGCTTGGATGCCTCAACATGTCCGATGCCGACGAGACGTACGGGCTCGGGATGGCGATCGGCAACGTGCATGTGTCACTCCTCGAGCTTGTTGGCGCATACGCCTGCCTCGCAGGCGGCGGCACACGCGTTGAGCCGTGCGCGCTGCGCGATGAAGTGCAGGCGACCCCGGCGCAGCACGGGTCGAGGATCTTTTCGCAAGGCGCCTGCTGGCTCGTGGCGGACATCCTTTCCGGCGAGGAGCGAAGCGCCGCCGCGCTCGGGCATGTGGCGGACGTAAAGACAGCCCGCTTCGCGTGGAAGACCGGCACTTCCGCCGCATACCGCGACGCATGGACTGTCGCGTGGAACCCCGAGTACGTGGTTGGAGTGTGGTGCGGCCACAAGAGCGGACGCTTCGGCGACTCGACCGTCGTGGGCGCGCTTGCCGCCGCCCCGCACTGCTGTGAACTGGCGCGCAGCCTCTATCCGGCGAACGAAGGACCGTGGTTCGAGCGTCCACCCGAGGTGTTCGAGCGCGAAGTGTGTGCCGAAAGCGGGCTTCCCGCCACGCCTGAATGCCCCGAAAGGCGGCAGGGGCGCGCCCTTCTCGGGCGTTCGCCGCACATTCCCTGCCCCATGCACCGCATCGGAGCGAATGGCGCAGCGGAGACTCGGCGTGACGCCTTTGTGGACGCCTATGCGGGCACCGCAGGCAAGGCGCGCCGCCTCGCGATACGCAAGCCCGACGACGGCGCCGTATTTCGCCTCATCGGCTCGCTGCCGTCCCAGCGAATCGTCTGCACGGTGGCGGGCAACGTGGAGAACGGACGGCTCTGGTGGTTCGTGGACGGCAAAGCCGCAGGCGAGACCGCGGGCTCGCAGAAGTTCGCCTGGCCGCCAGAACTAGGCGTCCACAGGATTTCGTGTTCCACGGCGGACGGCGTCTCGGCGTCTGTTTCCGTTACCGTTGTCGCGGATTGAACGTTTCTTCTTCTCAGGGACGACAAATTCTTCTTCGGGCTTCCCGGCACCAGCAAGGCCCGCGAGGATTCCGCACATTGCGAGAGTGGCGACAAGCGAAGTGCCGCCGTGGGAGATGAGCGGCAGAGGAATGCCGGTCATCGGCAATGCGTTCAGAACGCCTGCGACGTTCAGGCACATCTGCACGCATATCGCGGCGGCAAGTCCGCACGAAAGAACCGCGCTGCCCTGCCTCTCCGCATCTAGGGAACGCGCAGCCGAAAGGAACGCCGTCGCGACAACTGCGACCCATATCGAAAGCAGCACGGCGCAGCCTACGATTCCAAGATCCTCGGCGAGGGCGGCATACACGAAATCGCTGGAGACGATGGGAACATAGTCGGCGTGTCCAAGGCCGAAGCCAGAACCGAAGGCGCCGCCGCGCACAATGGCCACAAGTCCCTGCAGCGCCTGCCAGCCCGCGCCCGTCGCGTCGGCAAGCGGATCGCGCCACACCGCGAAGCGCACGGCGAGATGCCCGACGGGGAACGCCGCCGCAAGCGCAAAGGCTGCACCAATCGCGACAATTGCGCCAAGCCCCCACGCCCACGACACGACGAACAGAATCGCGGCGAACGTGAGAGCCAGCTGCGCAGAAAGGCCGAAGTCTCCAACCGCGGCGGCGAGGGCCACTATCGAACCATATCCGATGAACAGCCACGGTTTCGGACGCGCCTCGTCGCAGGCAAGGCGGGCCGCCGCGAACACTACCGCGCCAAGCTTCACGAACTCGGAAGGATTGACGAGACCCGGGAGGTAGAGTCCGCCTCTGTATCTTCTGCCGAAGACGATCAGCGTCATCATCACGGCCGCGCACGCGCCCCATGCGATCACGGCGCCATGTCTGCTTTTCAGAAGCCTCTCCGCCCTTCCGCCCGCGCAGGCGAACGCGGCCGCGACGGCGCACACCATGCCAACCGCGGGCAAGGCAAGCCCCTGCGCCGCCTCGGCGAGGCGCACCTGAAAGGCGATGCCGAAAAGCGCCAAAGCCACAGCGCCAAGTGATATGACGATGCGGCTCATCTATGGCATCCGGCTCATTGGAGGACGGAGGCTGAAGTCGAAATCGCTGTGAGGCCTGTTCATTTCCTGAACGTCACCTGCTTCACTGCGGGAGTGGCCTGCGGACTTGGCTTGCGGATGAAAACGAGCGTGTTTCCTGGCTCGAGCGTGAGCTCGATCTTCTGGCCGTCCGCCCACACGTCGATTCGACCGTCCGCCGGCCTTGTTACACGAGCCACCTTCACAGTCTTCGGCAGAGCCGTCCAGCTGCGCAAATCGGCTCCCGTCGTTGCCCTCGCCCACGCTGCAACGGCCATCTGCGACATCCTGAGCGCCCAGTAGTCGGCCGAATTGCCCTTCCTCATCGCCCTTCTCTCCGCGGCGTCGGCGGCCACGCCCAGCGCCACCTGCACGCCCGCCTTCACCATGGTGCGCGTGATCTCGCGCGCGAGCGCGCCGCGCATGTAGACGTCGTACTCGGTCTTTATCAGCTTGTCCACGTCCGCAAGCTCCTCCATCTGCACAACGGCCCCGCTGCTCACGGCGACGCGCCAGCTCGTCGCGCCGGCGCCGCGCATTCGCAGAACAGGCAGGGCCATGCCCACGTAGGGCGCGTAGTTCCCGACGAACGGCATGAAGAAGAGCGGCAGATCGAGCCGCCACTCCTCGCGCGTCGGGCACAGGCCGTCCTCTGCCCATATCCACACTTGTTCCACAGGGCGCCGCCCGCCGGCCGCTCCTGCGAAGTCATTCGCCGCCACTGAATTCGCCGGGCACAGAGCCGCGACGTCCTTCAGGTAGTCGCTTCCTCCATCGCCGCGCAGCCAGCGGAACACGCCCGCCACATGCTCCACGTAAGTGTTCATGTAGTCACGCGGCGCAAGAACGTCCAGATTGCCGGATGTCGCGGGATTGAAGTTGCAGTTCTGCTGCACCTGGGCCGCAAACGAGGCGTTGGCAAGGACGCCCGCAACCTGGCTGTCGCTTCCCTGCATCTGCGCGTTGTTCTGCGAGGCGTAGGAACTTGCGTCCCTGCGCATCCGTTCGGCCGCCGCAGCCACGTCCTTGCGCCTCTCCCATATCCAGTTTTCCTGGTGCTGGGCGGCACGGTTGAACTCGGTGCGCGCGGCGTTGACGTTGCCAGCCGTGATGTAGTCGATTGCCTTGTAGAGGCAGGTGAACACGCGGTCCTGACCGCCGCCGTCGTAGTCGAACGCCTTGTCGTTAGTCATCATCGCAAGGGCTCCACCGCCTGCCCTGGCGAAGACGGACGTCCTGTCGTTCGCGATCATGGCGTCTTCGGCCGCGTCGAACATGGCCTGCGCGCGCGCCTTGTCGTCCGCCATGTAAAGCGCGCCGCCCGCCATGAGCTGCCACAGAAGCTGCGAGCCGTCCTTCTTCGACGCAAGCTCGATCGTCTCGTCAACCGGCGCGCCGTAGTTGCCTGCAACCAATGCGGCCTCGTAGTCGCGCAGCACATCCTCCGTGGTACGGCAACCGGAGGCGCACGCCAACGCGAGCGCCGCCGCCGTGGTCTTCCACCAGCATTTCATGTCAGCAATCCTACCAGCCGATGTTTATGATTGGAAAGAATCCCTGCGAGGTGGCGAAGTTCAGGAGGCCGATCTGCACGCCCTCAAGACGCTCCACGTAGTTCACAAGCCCGATCTGAAGACCTGCCGCCCTGCGTCCGGCAAGGTTCACAAGGCCCACCTGCAGGCCCAGCGCATCGCCGTCCGCCCTGTTGCCCAGAACGTTCGCCGCAATGCCGCGGAATTCGCCCGAATACGAGAACGCGCCGAGGTCCACGCCGCGCGTCCACGCGTAGCGCCCCCATCCGAGGTTGAGGCGCAGTCCCGTCACGCTCGACTCGTCGTTCGGCAGGCTCCACGGAAGCAGCGTGAAGCCGATCACCGTGTTGTACGCCCTGTATCCGTAGGGGTTTCCCGCCCCGCGCTGCACGAACACAACGTCGCGCGGATTGCCGCCGCGGGCATGATCGTTGGCGGCTCCCTGACCGGGCTGCCACTGCGCGAACGCCGCGCATGCAGCGAGAGCGCAAAGAGCCGATAGCACCGTCTTCTTCATCTCAATGTTCCTTTCCTTGACTGTAGCGTTAGAATCCAACCTGCACGCCGGGCTGGGGCGCGACCTGCTCCTGTACGGGCGCCGCCTTCTGCTGCTCCTCGGCGGCCTTTGCCGCCGCGGCGCGGGCCGCCTCGTTGCGGGCGAAGTCCGCAGGCGCAAGCCGCCTCCAGATGGCCTCCATCACAAGCCCCGCCGCCGTGGCTGAGGAATTGGACGAAAACACCTCGGCCGTTCCGCCGAAACGCGAAGAGTCGAGACGCACCACGTCGGCCCAGGCGATCTGCGTTGTGGGCGCGACGATGCACTTGAAGCGCACCTCCGCGAAGAGCGTGCTGGGCGGCGGCAGTGGAAGCCCCGTCGCGAAGTCGGTACCGGGCGACATGACGTCGGAGAAGGTCACCTCCGCGACGATCAGATAGTCCGCCGCGAGCTTGTTCGAGAGCCGGCTCACGTCGTTGGGGCTGGCGTTGGGGTCGTTCACGATGCGGGCGAGTTCGCGGTCGATCTCTGGACCGAACGAGCGGTCGAGCACCTTGAAGCTGTCCGTCTGCGTGAGAAACGTGTTCAGATGGTCGGCCATGTCGTCGAGCCAGTTGCGCGTGGGGATCGTCACGCCCTGCACGGTGAAAGCGTTGCGCTTGGAGAAGAACGGCGCCACAGCGATGCGCGGCTTCTTGGACGGAAGCGGCTTGGCCGAAATCTCCTTTTCGACGGGCGCCGGCGCGGGAGCGGGCGCTGCCACAGGCGCGGGGGCGACGGGCGGCACGGCGAAGCGCTCGGCGTTCTCGTAGAAGCGCAGCACGTCCTTGACCTTCGCCTTGCCCGAGACGAGCTTGGCGGTGGACGTGTTCTTGCCTACGTCCGTCACCTCGCACACGCCTACGGTCTTCTCCTTGTACACCGTGTCGCCGGTGTCTTCGTCGACGATAGCCTTGCGGCGGCGCACCTCGTACTGCTCGCCGGGGGAGATGAAGTCGCGTCCGTAGCTGAGCGTAAGCTCGCCGTCGTCTTCGTCGGCGTCCATTATGTACATGGGATAGTCGCGCATGAGGATCGCGAGCGCCACGCGGCGCACCACGTGCACGAGCATGTCCTTGTGCGTCTGGCAGTAGTGCGCCACGCGCAGCGTCTCGGCCTCGTACGGCTGCTGCGTGCGCAGATCGTTCGCGCGCAGCGAGACTGTGGCGATGTACTCCGTGAGCGGAGTGTTCTGGACGGTGCGCGTCTTGCCGGTGGGGACGAGCTGCACTATCTCGCCGCGCATTGAGTATCCGGCCGGAACGAGCTGCACGTTCGCGCCGAAGCCTTGCTCGCGCGCGGCGGTGTCGTACGCGTCGCGGTCGAGGCACTTGTACTTGTTGGCCTGGACGAGAGTCGTCAGGAGCAGCGCATCGGCGCCGCTGAAGGCCGTCTGGTCAACGTCCGCCTGGTAGGTGAGCTTGTCCAGCACTAGCCACTTGGGCGCCTTCGGCTCTGCGAGGGCGGCTATGCCCGCGGAGACTGCGGCCGCCAGTACGAGACTTTTCAGGAAACAGTTTTTCATTTCGCGGATCCTCACTTGTTCTCGGGAGTGGACTGTTCTTTTTCGGGCGCGGGCTGCTGCTCTTTTGCCGGCGCGGGCTGCTCGGGTTCGGGCTTCTTCTTCTTGAAGACGAGCTTGACCGTCTTCGTGGGCGTGTTCTCGTCGATCACGACAACGCGCTTCACAGGCCTGCAACCGTCGAGAGTCGCCACCACGGCGTGTTCCACGGCCAGCACCTTCACGCCGCCTTCCGTGTCGACGTCCTTTCCGTCAACCATCACCGTCACCTCGTCTTCGTCGGCGTCCACCGGCACCTTGACCTTGAAGTTGAGCGTGGTGACGAAGAACGCGGCCACCTCGTCTGCGATCTTGTCGCACGCTGCCTCCACAAGCTTTCGCGCGGGATCGGCCACATCGCTCTTCACCACGCTGTTCACGCTCGTGCTCCACTGCGAGGTGCCCTTGAAGGCGAGAAGCACGTTGCCCTGCAGGTCGCGTATCTTGCCCACGTAGGGCTGGGTGTAGGTGATCGTCTTCACCTGGGTACCCTTGGCGTTGACGGTGATCGTGCGGGCATCCTCCTCGCGGTCGCCAAGGGCGGCCGTCAGGATGCACGTTGCTCCGGCGAGGGCGGACGAGTTGTCGCCGTTGAGCCCCTGCTCGACGAGGGTCATGTCGGCGTTAGAGCGGTCGATCACCTGGATGAGCCTTCCTGCGCGCTTGAAGAGCGACGCCTGAAGATAGCTCTTCGCAAGCGGCGTATAGCGCTGCGAGGCGTCGGTGAGCGCCTTGAGGCGCAGCGCGGAGAGCGTGAGGCGGTCGCGCTCGTTCGCCGAGCGGATTTCGTTTGCGTCGTCTATGAACTCAATCTTGCGGGTGTTCCAGTTCGCGCGCACGGAGAAGTTGTTGACCTCTGCCACCTGAATCTTCTCCCCCTGGTCGAGCGTGGGAGGGTTCGCAAGGTTCCCCTGCGGCTGAAGCTGTTCGCCAAGCCACTTTTCTACCTGCACCATCGACTCGATCGTGCCGAAACCGGCGATCATCAGCCTAAGCTGCTTTGGACCCGCCTTCGCCACAGCCTCCTGCGCGGGCGTGAGCGCCTCCTCGGCGTTCGCCGCGATTCCCGTCCAGGCCGCGAGCGCCGCCGCGATTATGAATTTCACTGTCTTCATGTAGTCCGTCCTTTCTCCTGAAGGAGTCCCTCAATTCAATGCCGGCCTAGCCGTTCATGGCGTTCGCAGCGTCGACTTCCTTGCGCAGCGGAATGCGCTTCTGCCAGATCTCAAGGTTCGTCTTCACGTCCACCAGGCGCACGTTCACCACGAACTCCTGGTATATGTCGCCGTTGTCCTTGCGCATATTGCGCTGCTTGATCTCGCCGAAGAGCACGAACTCGGGCGTCACTGTGATCGGCTGCCCTGCGGCGGCGGCGTTCGCCGCCATGCGCTCGTTGAACACGATGAAGTTGCCGTTCATGTTCGTGAGGTTGTCGCGCACGCCTTCGCCGATGGACTTCGCAAGGAAGTCGGCGTGCATCCCGCGCGAGAGCGTGTCGTTCGTGAAGTCCTTCACGTTCACCACGCGCCTCTTGCCGGGCATCGCGTATCTCGGGCTAGCCTTGTTGAGCTCCTGCAGAATGGTGTTCACCACGGAGTCGATGTCGTCCTGCGAGAATCCCGCCACCACTTCCGCCGTGGCGCCCGCGGGAATCACTCGGCTTGGCGTCGTGCAGCCAGTCGTTGCAGCCATGCCTGCGGCAAGAACCGCCGCCACCATAATAGCTCTCGATGTCATTTCGCTTTCCTCATTTCATTTTCACATTAAAACTTCTGCGGGACTACTGCTCCAACCTGCGCACGTAGAAGAGCATGTCGACCGCATCCGCGCTTGGCGCAGTGTACTGCAGGGCCTTGATGTCATGCGCCACGATCGCCGTCTTCTCCCAGACGGCGTTCGGATTTATCGCCATGCCCTCGGCGTTCACCCACACCACCTTGTACTCCACCCAGAGCTCGCCGGAGCAGTTGTTGACCACATTCGCCTGGAACGTGTAGAACGCGGAATTGCCCTTTGTGCAGCGGACATCTGTGACGTAGAGCGAACTGCCTAGATTCGGCGACAATGTCACGCGCCTGTCCATCGGCGGAACGGGCGTTGAGACGCACCCCGTGGTCAACAGGGCCGCAGCCATGCCAAGCATCATCAGCATCTTCTTCATCTTCGTTTTCCTTTCTTTGCTCGATTCCGTTCTAGTTGCTCCATCAGGGGGCTAGGCGAACATCGATCTTCAATCTGACATCCAAAAATCGGGACTCTCGTTTTTCTCGACGATCTCCATGCATGTGTTCCTGCCGGAGAGATAGACCTCGCCGTCGAAACGCCTCTGCACGGCGCGAGCGCACATGAGGAATCTCTTTCTTGAAATCACGAGCCTGCACGTGACGCCCTTCTCGTCCGCCGTGCACGCCATCTTCACGTCTGGCAGCATCTTTTCGATCATCGGAAGAGTCTCGCCCTTCACCTTTGCCGAGATGCGCACCACGCATGGCACGGCTTCTTTGCCGTCCTGCGGAATCACCCGCAGCGGCGGAGGCTCCAACGGACGTTGCGGCGCCCCCCCCCCTGGCTCTGCGGCGACAGGACGCACAGGCGGAGCCTCTGGCGCAGACGCAGGCCTTTCCGCCGACTCAGGTTGAGGAGATGGCACAGCTGACGGCTGAGGTGGCGCAGACTTCTCGTGCCGCAGGCCCAGAGGATCGTCGAAGTACACTCCCACCGCCACCGTTCCCGCCACGAGGGCGGCTGCGATGAGAAGATTCAACATGATTGCGGACCATCTGCGCTTCTTTGGCGCCTTTTCCGCCACGCGCTGGCCGCCGTAGCCGTCGCCGGCGTAGTCAACCATGCTCTGGAGAATCGTACCGGCCTCAAGCGCGAAGCACTCTAGATATGCATACGGCATTCTACCATAGCCCTTGTCGCCCCAGTCTTCTCCGAGAGAGTTGCGTATTATGAAGTATCCGCCGCCAAGGGCCTTGGGATCGTCTTCGTAGCCCACAAGGAGCAGTCCGTGGCGGCCAAGCCATTCATTCTTGGAGGCGAGCTCGCCGGCGTCTGTCTCAACGACTTCCGGGAAAGAGTACGTCTCGCCGTCACAGCCGGCGAAGAAGTCAACGGTAACGGCAACCGGCATGGGACGCCGCTCGTTGGCGCCCGAAATTATGCCTCTAATCTCATCAACGTTGTTCGGCGTACCCAGCAGATAGAGGCCGCTCGTCACGCGGCGCTTTGCGGCGTCCTCGTGCGACATGGGCGGGAAATCGCAGTACGCCGCCCCGCCGAACGGGGAGGTGGCCCGCGCCCCGGCCGACGGCCATACGGCGTAGCGGCATATTCCGCGCGTCTCGACGGCCATGAAGCAGCTTTTCAGCAGGCAGCCGCTTGCGGACTCGAACCTCGCCCTCATCCCGCTTTCGAAGCGCGCGAGATAGGGCATCGTGGCCGCGGCCGACATTCCGCCGTTGGCGTCCGCTATCATCCTCAGCTGCATCAGCTCCGCATGGCACACGGCCTCGAACGGCGCGTCCAGCCGCTCTCCCGCTCTCAGCGCGGCCAGATTGCGCTCAAGCCCCGCGCGCTCGATCTCCTTCGTGGCGGCGTGGAGGTACTGAACGCTCAGGCGCGTCTTGCAGTCGCCGTAGTACTCCAGAAGAGCCGTCACCGCGTTCGCCACGCACGCGCCCTGAAGCGACTGCTGGTAGACGGGCGGCATAGACTCGACAAGCGAGAATCGTGGCCGGAAAGTGCGCGAGAGGACGCCCGGCTGATGCCGACCGCCCTTGATCGCCCGCAGATAGTCCGCCTGCGGCGCAGGGAATATGTGCGTCGCGCCTCCCATTGTCTCAGAAGAAGAGAAGTCTCCCTCCTACCGTCTCTCCACCGGCACGCCGCAGGGAGACGTCGGTGCTCTTTATCCCGGCGAGGAATAGACCGAAAGGAATCTCCGCGCACCCGCCGGCAAGCGGCAGCGCCGCGCCGGAGAGCGTGAACACGCCGCCGTCAACAGCCTCGCCCGATCCGTCCACAACCCTCAGCGCGAGCATCGTCTCTGGGCCCGCCTTCGGCGGCACCACGAGCTCCGCGCGCCACGCGCCTTCGGCGTCCGCCTCGCCATCGCTCGCGAACGTGAATCGCACCTCCTCTTCCGGCGCCTGCACATCCTGCTTCGGCGCGCTCACGCCGGCGGCGAGGGCGAAGCCGCTGGCACCGATGCCATGCGCGAGAAAGCGCATCTGACGCTCAGCCGCGAACGCAGCAAGGCGCGCCGCCACCACCGTCTCGTGCGGACGGCAATAGTCGGCGACAAAGCGGTCGATGAACGCCTTCTCGTCTGGCGTCATGGCCGTCTTCTCCGTCTCAATCGCGTTCTTCATGCTCCACCTTCAGTTTCTGCATGTCTTTCAGGGCCCGCGAGAACGCCTGGTCAACATTCGCCTCGCTCGTCATCCCCAGCATGCTTTTGATTTCAGTCGAAGACAGGTTCATGCGGAGCTTGAGCAGGTGCACATAGGCCCGGATTGGATTCTTGCGCCACAGATCGCCGAAGCATTTCTGCACGAGAGCCCATTCCTCCCGCCGCCGCACCGCAGGGTCTTCATCGGGCAAGGCATCTCTGCCGCGCGAATCTGACAGCTTTTTTGAGATTTTCTCGTCCCATCCGCGAGAATCCTCCTCGCCGTCAGGTCCGGGCGCGTCGATGGACACTTCTCTCTCGTTCGGCTTCGCGCGGTGGATGTATCCCCTCACATAGGTGCGCATCCATCCCCACAGGCTGCCTCCGTCGTTGCGGTAAAGCTCTATCTTGCGCGCGCCGATCATCTCCACGTAGAGCATGCTCATCATCTCTTCGGGCGTGATGCCCCACTCGCGCGCCTTGCGTCCGCTGCGGAAACTCTCGGCCTCGGGCAGCACGGCGCACTCCCACGCGAGCCGCCATGCGGCGGCGTCCTGGAGCTTCAGCAGTTCCCACACCTGATGGTCGCTCGCTCCCTCAAGAGTTGTAGACAGTGCATTCATACGCTTGCTTTTTTCCATGCGCCTATAATTATACCATGAAATCCGCGAAATCGACCGTGCCGAATGACGGAAAATTTGGTAAAATATGCACTCAAGGATTTTCAGCGATGAACAAGACCGTATATTTCGACAACAATGCCACCACCCAGGTAGCTCCAGAGGTGGTGGAGGCCATGATGCCATTCTTCGGCGAGCTCTACGGCAACCCGTCCTCAATGCATTTCTTCGGGGGGCAGGTGGCCAAATACGTGACCACGGCCCGTGAGCAAGTGGCGGCGTTCCTCAACTGCTCCCCAGAGGAAGTGTATTTCACCTCGTGCGCCACCGAGAGCGACAACACCGCCATACGCGGCACGGCCGACTGGCACGGCACCTCCATGAAGATGATCACCACCGCCGTCGAACACCCCGCCGTGCTCCAGCCAGCGCGCCGCCTAAAGGCACTTGGCCACGAAGTGGTGGAGCTGCCCGTGGACAGCATGGGGCAGATCGACCTCGACCAGCTTCGCGCCGCCCTAAAGGGCACGCGCAACGCCCTCGTCTCCGTGATGTGGGCAAACAACGAGACCGGCGTCGTGTTCCCAATCCGCGAAGTCGCCGAGATCGCCAAGGAATACGGCGCCACCATGCACACCGACGCTGTGCAGGTGGCGGGCAAGGTAAAGATCGACGTGCAGGCCACTCCCGTGGACCTGCTCGCAATCTCCGGCCACAAGTTCCACGCCCCCAAGGGCGTTGGCGCCCTCTTCGTTCGCCGCGGCACCAAGATCAAGCCCTTCGTGCTCGGCGGTCACCAGGAGAGCGGACGCCGCGCAGGCACCGAGAACGTGCCCTACATCGTGGGCCTCGCCAAGGCGTGCGAACTCGCAACCGCCCACATGGCGGACGAGGCGCGCGCCATCGCCCCCCTTCGCGACAAGCTGGAGGCGGGCATACTCGCCTCATGCCCCGACGTGCGCGTGAACGGTGACCGCGCCCACCGCCTTCCGAACACTCTGAACGTTTCGTTCTCATACGTGGAGGGCGAGGCGATCGCCTACCATCTCTCCGATGCCGGTATCTGCATATCCACGGGTTCCGCATGCGCCTCCGGCTCGCTCGACCCGTCGCACGTCATCCGCGCGATGGGCGTGCCCTTCACTGCCGTGCACGGCTCCGTGCGCTTCTCCCTTTCAAGGTACAACACCATGGAAGAGGTGGACTACGTGCTCGACAAGCTTCCGCCCATCATCAAGAACCTTCGCGCCCTATCGCCCTTCGGCCCCGACAAGGACCCAACGACGTTTAGGTAATAGGTAATGGTGGATAGTGAATAGATGTGGAATTGCGGGAATGTGCCATCTGGGCAAGCCGATTCCACAACGGCATAATGCCATCATTTCACAATGAACCATCGGCTGCGGGAGACTCGCCGGCGGCTTTGCGGGAGAAGCCTTCCTTCACTGTCGTCGTCACGGCCTTGGCGCGGCGGTAGCCGTCGTATAGGCCTGCAACGTTCTGCGCAAGCAGTTTCGAGCGGATCACAGATCCGCCGCGATGGTAGGTGCGCGCGTCGGCAAAATGCCAAAACGCAAGACCGGCCAGCTCTGGATCGGCGAAGACGCGGTCAAGGACGTCCCTGTTGTAGTAGAGCTGGAACTCCTCAGTGCCCTGCGCGGCCGCAGGATCGTGAAAGCCGTAGATAGCCGCAGTGCCCATCTCCGAGACGATTATAGGCTTCTCTGGATAGAGCTTGCGGTGGCGCGCGACGATCTTCGTGACTGCGGCGTCGATGAGCTGCTTCTGGTTCTCGAACGTTCCCGCGTCGGAACCTATCCAACCAGGATAGGTGTTGAACGAGACAATGTCGGTGTTGGCGTTTGAAATGTCGTCCATGTTGTGGTTGCATGCGAACGTCACAAGGCGTCCTGAATCCTGCGAACGAATCGCCTCGATGAGCGCGTCGTTCATCTTCTTCCCTTCCTTCGTCTGCGAGGCGTTCTCGTTCTGGAACGCGAAGATGATCACGCTCGGATGATTGAAGCTCGCGCGCACCATCTCGCGCGTCTGCTCAACTTGCAGACGGAAGTATTCGGGATTGCCCATCTGCTTGGCGCTGTTGCCCCATCCAAGCGACTCCTCCCACACGAGCACGCCCATCTCGTCGCAGTAGTCGAGAAAACGTTGGCTCTGCTGGTAGTGGCAGCCGCGGAAGAAGTTGCCGTTGAGCGACTTCAAGAGCTGAATGTCCTGCACCATCAGCGCATCCGGCGTGGCCGCGCCGAACTGCGGATGCGCCTCGTGGCGGTTTGCGCCCTTCAGGAAAAGGATCTCGCCGTTCAGCCAGAGGCGCTTCTTTTCGGCTTTGATCTCGCGGATGCCAAAACGGGCGGTGACGGGTTTGATAGTTTGAGAGCTTGAAGGTTTGAGGGTCAATGCTACAGTGTGGAGGTTTGGTGACGAGGGGGACCAGAGCTTGAAATTCGGCACGCGAACGGCAGCGCGGAAGCCGCGGAACGCGGCCTTGACCTCATTCCTGCCGTCGAAGACGAGCATAGCCTCGAAGTCGCCCTTCTCGAAATTCACGGCCTCGATCTCAACCGTGCCCGTCTTGTAGTCGCGAGTGCGCACGAAGAGCCTGCGGTTGTCGAAGACCAGGCTCACGCCATGGTAGAAGCCGCCGTAGAGATAGAAGTCGTAGTATGGCAGGGCGAGCTTCTGCGTTGACCAGTCGAGAACGTTGTCAAGGGCGGCGAAAATCGTGTGCGTACCCGCGGCAAGGGGGCCCGTGGAAACTTCCAGACGCGCCCACGGGAAAGGCTGCACGCCGCCTGCGGGCTTGCCGTCAACGGCGAACTGCGCGCGCAGGCCCATGCCGTCCACGACTATCCAGGCGTTCTCGACAGGCTCCGCGAGCGTGAACGTGCGCCGGTAGAGTCCAGTGCCGCGCTTGCAGAGCCACTTCGGCTGCATGTCCCAGCAGCCTGGCACTGACATCCTGTCCGTAGCCGCGAAATCGGCCCCGCCTGCGTTCTCCAGCGTCTTTCCCTCCACGAATGCGAACTCCCAGCTCCCGTTAAGGTCGAGAAGCTGCGTATGCGCATGCACGCAGACGGCAGCAAATGCCATTGCGGCAAGAATGGCCGTATTCAGTGTGCACCTCTTCTGCGGCGGACGGACAATTCGCCTACGAATCTTGAACCATGACGCAAAAGACTTCCGCACATCCACATCCATCTCTGTTTGACTTTTCATGCTGGATATTATATCAAATCCTCGCCGAAAAAACGCGACAAAAAATTTCCGGCGTCGCAGAGACGACTCGTTGAAGAGATGTTGTATCGCCAAATGTGAAATGGGAATGATTCTAGGAAAGTTGGGAAAACGGTTTCAATGAGTAAGATGAAAAGCCCCTGCAAGGTGACTTGCAGGGGCTTTGAACGTGCCTTGGAAATCAAAACTCATCACGATGGCTCCA
>JAFXIL010000173.1 GCA_017563185.1 Kiritimatiellia bacterium
ATTGTAGCAAATTCACCTGGGGAACGCCAGCGTGGAGCCGTCGGCGGGGGCCACGTGGAGCATGTCGGAGAACGCGCCGCCGTCGCCCATGAACGGACCTGCGAGAAAGTATGCTGGCGTGCCGCTAGTCCTTGAGCGTGTCGCAGAAGTCCATCAGCCAAGTCCAGTCGTGCGCGGAGTATCCGTGGCCCTCGGTGCGCCGCACAAAGGCGAGATCCTCGCCGATGCAGGCGGTGGAGTAGTCGGCCGGATACGGCACGTCGGGAAGGCCCTTCTTCCCCAGGAAGGTCCATGCGGGCGACGCGGCCCGGCACGCCAGGTACTCGCCCTCCGGGTCGAACCACTGAACGTCGAACCCCTGCACGAACAGCTTGCGCGGCGCGATCGAGGCAAGGAGAAGATGCTGGTCGAACGTGAGCAGCTTCGCGGGATCCTTCTCATACTTCTTGTACGCAGGGCAGTACCAGTGGCGGAAGCTGCGCATCTCGGTGGCAACGTTCTCGCCCCAGTCGCGCTTGGCGAGCGGACACCCCCCGCCGCCCGTCTGGTTGGGCACGCACGCCGCGAAGCGCTCGTCGCGCGCGGCCGCGAGCAGGGCGGTCTTTCCAAGGCGGGAATAGCCTGCCGCAATGGCCTTCTTCGCGTCGAGCTCCGGAATCTTGAGAGCGAGGTCGAGTCCGCGCGAGAGCGCCCACGCCCAGGCGCCGATCGAAGTGGTGTTGTCGTCGCGCGCGGGGTCACGCTTAGGCCAGAGGTCGAAGACGCCCGACCAAGGGGAGGGATTTCCGCCAGGGTTCACGTCGGGCGAGACCTGCGCGTAGCACGCCGTGACGAGCGCGTACCCGCGCGCAAGGATCATGTGCGCCGGAAACACGAACTCCACGCTGTTCATGTCCTCGTACCTTCCGCGCAGCTCCTCCACGCACTTGTGCGCGGGGCGCAGCGCAATCCACATGTCGGGCGTAACCACCTGCTTGTCGCGGATGAGCTCGTAGTTGCCGCCGTAGTTGAGGAAGATAATTGGCAGGGCCGGTTTCTTGGCCCAGCGCGGCAACAGCACCAGCCAGTCGATCGCAGGGCCGCTCTTGTCGGCCTTGAACCACATGCGGTACTGGCGGCGTATTCCGAAGCCGGCGAGCGTAACGCCCTCCTCCACCTTCTCGATCACCACCGTCTCGGGGGCGGGAGGCTCCCGGCCGAACATCTCCTTCGCGAAGATTCCGAGTATCTCGCGCCGCCTGCGCGCCCAGTCCGCAGGCGTTGCCACCTTCGTGCCGTCCACGAACGTGAGCGGATCCTCAAGCGTGTACGGCGCGATCTTCGACTTGTCGTAGTTCGGCTTCCAGTAGTCGGGACGCGCGGCCCAAACGCCGGCGGACGCAGCCGCGACTGCAAATGCAAAAGCAATCTTCTTCATCTTACAGCTCCTTCCATTTTTCATTCGTTCATTCGCCAACCACGACCGCCTGATCCACTCTTCTGAAGAGACCTTCGAAGCCCAGCTTCTCCTTGCCGCCGTTGATCATAAGGGCAAATCCCTTCGCGCCACCGGGCAGCGGCTGCGACACGATGTAGCGCAGAAACGCGCCGTCAGTCGAATAGCTGTTGCCAAAGCCCGCCACGGCAACTCCGTTCGGACGCGAGAGCAGCAGCATGCGCACGTTCTCCACCTTTCCCTAGCCGTAGGGCACCGGATGGACCACCTTCGTGGTCATCCTTCCGCCCTCCACCTCCACGCGTATCGCCCTCACGCGGCTCGGCGACACTCCCAGCGACTTCGCGGTCGACTTCACGTACACCTCCGGGCTCGCGCTCACCACGTAGTTCTCCACGCCCGCCTTTTCAAGCGCGCGCCAAATCGCCATCGACGACGCGAAGTACCACTTCCTGTACACGCTCTCCACCTTCGCCTCGCAGAAGCGCACAATTGCGCGCTCCTCAACGCCCTCGTACACCTGGGCGTTGTATGGCCAGGCGAGCCAGCGGCCGATCGCGTTCATGCGCGGATAGTCCACGTCGCGGTACTGCAGCCAGCCCTTCTCGCCGGAATAAACCGGCGAGAGGCCGGCCTTGATCGTCTCCTCCATGAGGCCGGCGAACTTCTGCCTGCCGTCCTCCTCAAGGCCCTCGGTGATGTCGCCCTTCAGGATCGTGCCGTCGAAGTCCCAGAACGCCATCGGCTTGGCATCGGGCTTCACGGCCTTGATCTTCGCCACGTTCGCGAGCACCTCAGCCACAACGCCGTCCACATGCGCCTCCGGCCCGGCCGCCGCGAACGCGGCAGCCGCAGCAATCCCCATCATAAACAAAAATCCTATTCTTCCCATGAACCGCCTCCGTTCTGATTGCCCAATGCCTGGCGCCTGCAAGGCGCGTCGCCGCTGCAGCGAGCGCTCGTCAGCAGCTGGCGAGCAGCTCGAGGATGGCGGCGGGGGCCTCTGCGGGAGGAACGATCTTCATCGCCTCCTTCGGGTCCTTGCGCGCCTTGATTTCCACGCCGCCCTTGGCGAGCCCCTTTGCGCCAACGACCACACGCACGGTGAAGCCGATGAGGTCTGCGTCCTTGAACTTCACGCCGGGACGCTCCTCGCGGTCGTCCACGATCACGTCCACGCCCTTCTCCTCAAGCTGCGCCTCGAGTTCCGCGGCCACATTCGCGACGGACTCGTCCGCCGGGTCAAGAAGATCGATCACCACCTGGTACGGAGCGACTGCCGAAGGCCAGATGATGCCGTCCTTGTCGTGGCTCTGCTCGATGACGGCCTGCAAGGTGCGGCTTATGCCGATTCCGTAGCAGCCCATCACCATCGTCTTCTCCTGGAGGTCGTCCGTCTTGAACACGGCGTTGAAGGCATCGGCGTACTTCGTACCGAGCTTGAACACGTGGCCCACCTCGATGCCGCGGCGGATGGCCATCGTCTTGCCGCAGTGAGGGCAGATGTCGCCAGTCTGCGCAACCACGAGGTCGGCGAAATCGGCATCGGCAAGACGCGTGTCGCGTGCGAGGTCGACGTTCTTGAGGTGGTAGTCGTCGCGGTTGGCGCCCGTGATGCAGCCACGCGCCCCTGCGAGGGACTGGTCGGCCACGATGCGCATCGCTGTGCATGCGGGCCTCACGGGGCCCACGCTGCCGGCGTTTGCGCCAGTGGCCTGGAGAACGGTCTCGTAGT
The DNA here is from genome assembly GCA_017563185.1 of Kiritimatiellia bacterium. Lineage (GTDB taxonomy): Bacteria > Verrucomicrobiota > Kiritimatiellia > RFP12 > UBA1067 > RUG572. Next base: position 3,171 of record JAFXIL010000173.1, read on the forward strand.
CGGCGAGCTCGAGCTTCCTCACGCCTAGGAAGTGGCGCAGCTTCACGTCGTTCACGTCGCGGTCGCCCGGCACGCACACCATCACAGGCGTGCCGTCGGCCGAGTACACGAGCGACTTCACGAACGCGCTTCCCGGCACGCCCATGAACGCGGAGACCTGGTCGATCGTCTTGGCGCCAGGGGTGTGCACCTCCTCGAAGTCAGGGCATGGGGCGTCGTCGCGCTTGGACACGCTGCGCTCCGCCTTCTCGAGATTGGCCGCATAGCCGCAGCCGTCGCAGAACGCGATGCCGTCCTCGCCGGAGTCGGCGAGCACGTGGAACTCGTGGGAGAACTTGCCGCCGATGTCGCCTGTATCGGCCTCCACGGGGTATGCCTTGAGGCCGCAGCGCGCGAAGATGCGCTTGTAGGCGTTGAACATCGCCATATAGCTTGCGTCGGCCGCGTCGAGCGAGACGTCGAAGGAATACGCGTCCTTCATCAGGAACTCCTTCGAGCGCATGAGGCCGAAGCGCGGGCGTATCTCGTCGCGGAACTTCCACTGGATCTGGTAGAGAGTGGCGGGCAGCTGGCGGTAGGAGCTCACGATGTTCTTCGCGAGGTCGGTCACCACCTCCTCGGCCGTGGGGCTGAGGGCGTATTCGTGAGCGCCGCGGTCCTTGAGGTGGAAGAGCCCGGGGCCCATCGTCTCCCAGCGTCCGCTCGTCTTCCAGAGCTCGGCGGGCTGCAGGATCGGCATCACGATCTCCTGCGCGCCGGCGCGGTCCATCTCCTCGCGCACGATTGCCGCTACCTTGTTGAGGGTACGCATGCCGAGAGGCAGGTAGGTGTAGAGCCCGCCGGAAATCTTCTTCACGAGCGAGGCGCGCACAAGAAGCTTGTGCGAGTCGATCTCCGCGTCGCCAGGATCCTCGCGGAGAGTCTGTATCATCAGCTTAGTCCACTTCATCGTAATTGCTCCATTTAATTTTCTGCTGCGCCGCCTTCTGCGGCCTTTGCGGCGTCCCAGAGGGCGTCCATCTCGGCGAGTGTCATCGCCTTGAGGTCGCGTCCCTCGGCCTTTGCTGCCGCCTCAACTGCGCGGAAGCGGCGCGCGAACTTTGCGGTGGTGCCTTCGAGGGCGCTCTCGGCGTCCACCTTCAGGTGGCGGGCGAGGTTTGCGACTGCGAAGAGCAGGTCGCCCAGCTCCTCCTTCACGTGCGGGTCGAGGGAGGTGTCGGCGCTCGCGGCCACGGCCTCGTCGAGCTCGGCGGCCTCCTCGCGGATCTTCTCGCGCGGGCCGTCGGCGTCCTTCCAGTCGAAGCCCACGCGTGCGGCCTTCTCCTGCGTGCGCTGGGCCTTGAGGAGGCCGGGCAGCACGGGCGGCACGCCGTCGAGGGCGCTGTGGCGGCTCTCCTTGCGGTGCTCCTGCTGCTTGATCTGCTCCCAGTTCTTCAGCACGGTCGCAGGGTCGCGCGCCACCACGTCGCCGAAGACGTGCGGGTGGCGGCGAACGAGCTTGTCGGAGATGGCGTTCGCCACGTCGTCGAACGTGAAGCGCCCCTCCTGCTCGGCCATCACGCACTGGAACATCACCTGGAGGAGCACGTCGCCGAGCTCCTCCACGTGATTGGCCTTGTCCTCGGGACGGTCCATCGCGGCGAGTAGCTCGTACGTCTCCTCGAGAACGCAGGGCTTGAGCGTCTCAAGCGTCTGGACCTTGTCCCATGGACAGCCCGTCTCCGGATCGCGGAGACGGGTCATTATGGCATGCAGTCTCTCGATGCCCGTCATTTCGCGCGCCCGCCTACTCCATGTGCAGCATGCGGAACACAATGGCGGCAAGCGAAGCGTCGAACTGCTCCGCCACCGCGTCCGCGCCGCCGAAGTCCTGATAAGCCACGTGGTCATGCACGATCGCGAGCGCGCTCATGCCTGCCACAAGAGCGCTCTTCACGCCCTTGCCGGAGCCCGTTACGGCCGCCGAGAGCTTCTCGATGAGGCCGTTCTGGCTGCACGCGCGGCGCCAGGCGTCCCACTTGCAGTTGCCATACGTGTTGGACGGTTCGGCGTATGTGACCACGAGCGCGGGGTCGAACTCGGCGAGCGCGGCCTTGAGCGGCTCGACGTCCGAACGCGTGGACACAACCACCTTCACGCCCTTGTCGACGAGCGCCTTAACGAACGCCTTGAATCCGGGCGTGACGGCCTGCACCGCCTGCGTGCCGAGAGCCGCGCGGAACGCTTCCGCGAGCTCCTGGGCCACCTTCGCCGCGTCGGCCTTCGACCCGAGGAACTCGAAGAGCTCGCTGAGACCGCCCTGGTAGTTGCCGCCCACAAGGCGCATCGCCTCAAGCTTGACCGTGAGGTCGATGCCGTGCCCATTGAGCACCTTCTTGGCCGTCTCGAACAGCAGCTGGGATCCGTCTATCGCCGTGAAGTCGAACTCCACCACAACTCCGCGCTGCAGCGCATTCTTGTTTTCTTCTGCCATTTCAACTATTCCTTAAAACTTTATCCCCTGTCTGCTCACTTCTTCACGACGCGCGTCGTGCGTGGACGCGGCTGGCCGATTTCCTTGAGCATCTTGCGGAAGCGGCTGTTGCGCACATTGAAGGGCTTGCCGCCCTTGATGCGATCGAACTCGCACGCGCGCAGCTCGTTGCGCTGCTCTTCGTCCTTGCCCACCACGCCGCCGATTCCGGCGAGCGCGCACTCGACCGCCTTGACCGCGCAGTCGTGGATGAGGCGGAGGTCCTTCTTGTTCGGCGCAGCCGCGCGGGCGAAGTAGCCGCTCTTGAACACCTGCGTCTTCTCGGCGCCGATCTTGGCCGCGAACTGCTTGGCGAAGTACTGGCCCACGTTCACCTTGTCGAGACGGGGGTGGCCGAACGCGTCGAGCGGAATCTCCTCGCCCTGCTTCTTGAGCTCGGCGATGATCTGCTTAACGCAGGCGCCCTCGCTCACGAAGATGTTCACGCAGTCGTACTTGTCCATGACCTTGCGCAGACGCTCGGCCTCCTTGTTGATGTCGATCTTCGCCTCGGGCACATAGACTGCATGCACGTCCTGCCGCTCGCGCGTGAGGCCGAACTCGGGCAGGAACTTGACGCGGCGGGCGATCATCTTGTGGTATGTGATCGCCGTGAAAGCGGTGAGCCATCCGCAGTTGCGGCCCATCACCTCGTGGATGATGAGAGCGCGCGGGTTGGCGCTGTTCTCCTTCACCACGTTCGCGAAGAACCTGGCGCCCTCCTCGGCCGCCGTGTACGCGCCGAGCGACTGCTTGATGGGATACACGTCGTTGTCGATCGTCTTCGGAAGGCCCACCACCGTGAGCTTGTACTTGTTGTCGGCAAGGTACTTCGCGAGGTCGGCCGCGGTGGTGTTGGTGTCGTCGCCGCCGATCGTGTGGAGCACGTCCACGCCGTCCTTCACCAGCTGGTCCGCCGCCACCTTGAGGGGGTCTTCGCCATCCTTAACGAGGCCGCGCTTCACGCAGTCGGCCACGTTTGTGAGCTTGACGCGGCTGTTGCCGATGGGGCTGCCGCCGTGCTTCGTCAGCACGAGCGCATTCTTGCGAACAGCGTCGGTCACCTTGATGGACTCTCCCTTCAGGAGGCCCATGTAACCATTCACGTAGCCTATCATTTCCACTTCCGGCGCCTTCTTCGTGTACTCGTCGATCAGGAACCCGATCGCCGAACTGAGGCAGGGCGCAAGCCCTCCCGCAGTTAGAAACGCCACCTTCTTGACTGCCATTTTGTTTTCCTTTCGGTTGTTTGAACTTGATTGTTGTTGAAAATTCTCTTTCGCCTCACTTGTAGAGGTTTGAAAGTTTGAAAGTTTGAAAGTTTGAAAGTTTGAAAGTTTGAAGGTTTGAGGGTTTGAAGAAACTAGGCGCTAGATCTGCCGAAGCACGTTGGCAAGCTCGATCGCCGCCTGCATGGCGGAGAATCCCTTGTTGCCCTGTTTCGTACCACAACGCTCGACGGCCTGCTCCAGGTTCTCCGCGCTCACCACCCCGTCCGCCACGGGCACGCCCGTCTCGAGCGCGATCTCGCTGAACGCGCGCGCGGTCGTCTCGCAGATTAGCCCCGCGTGCGCCGTGGCGCCCTGCACCACAGCTCCAAGGCCCACAATGGCATTGTACGCGCCGCTCGCGGCGAGCTTCTTCGCCACTACGGGTATCTCGTACGCACCAGGAACGCGTACCAGCACAAGGTCGCCATCTGCGCCGCCCATACGGGCAAACGCGTCAGCAGCGCCCTTCACCAGCTGCTCCACAAGGAACGAGTTGAAGCGGCTCGCCACAAGCGCGATCCGCAGCCCCGCCGCAGTAAGATTTCCTTCGATCGTCTTCATGCACTTCTCCTTTCGGTCGTGTGGCTTAGATTATCCCACAAACCGCCGGAAAAAACAAGAGTCGCAGGCGGGCCGTGCGACAAAAATGTCGGTTCGGCTTCTGGCCTGCGCCGTTTTTGGTCCGCACGGATTCTGCCGCGTCGCCGCTAGTATGGGGACGACGAGTATGGGTGCTTCACCACGTCGCCGGAATCGCGGTAGTCGAGCATGCCGTCCTTGATGAAGTACTCTACTTTCACGGCCTCCTTGGGGGTGCCGTTTGCCCACGCCGCGATAACGCGCTCGCCTGACGGACGGAAGAAGCGGTCGGCGAAGACGGACCCGCTGCGCCTGCGCTGTATTGTGACTATGCGCCCCTTCCCGTCAAGGTCGAAGGAGTCGATCCAGTCGCGCGGCGTGCAGAGCGGCGTGAGCGCCATGCGGAACGGATCGTCGAGGTCCACCCTGCTCTGATAGTTGATCTCGCGTATCATCCCGGTCGAGTAGAAGTCGCTCACGGCATCCGGCGGCTGGAAGAACGATATGATCGCGGGCGGTCCCCACGGCCCTCCGCCAATTCGCGAGAACACGGCCACGTCAAGCCTTGCCGACATGTATCTGCGGTTCACCAATATCTCGGCGAAGCCTGCCTTCGGCGTCAGGTTGGGGTCGCCTCTGTACGCCTGTATCTTCTGGAGACCACGGCCGTGCACCACTTTCCACGCATACTCGACGTGCTCGGTGGAGGCAGCCCACGTGCGCGCGCAGAAGCGGAACATGCGCACCTGCTCCGGAGCGCGCAGCACCACTGCGATTGCGAAAGGCGTGGAGAACGTCTCCTCCTTCTGGGGGTCGGCGTAGTCGCGCCCAGGAACCGTCCGCGGAAGCGGGAAGCGCTCGTATTCGTCATAGACGGACATGATGTACGCGATGGGCGGCACGTCGCGCAACGTGAGGCGTGCGGCTGCGTTGGTGAGCGCCGCAACGTCAAAGTGGTCTGTGGTGAACACCGCGGGATGTACGGACGGCGTGAAATAGCTCGCGCCGCTCGCCAGACCATCCGCAAGCGTGCGCCTCACGAGCCACTGCATCACCGGCCCGAGGGCGCTTTTCTCGCGCAGCACGCGCAGCGTCTCCTCCTGCATGGAGTTCGTCATCGCATCGAGCGCAGAGCGCACAGATTCTACATGTCCCCTCGCACCGACCACGGGAATGTGGAAAGGCACGTTGGCTGGAATGAAGTCCGACGTGACACGGCGCGTGTACCGGCCAGCAGAACGCTCGTTCCACGCGGCGGGGCCCACGTATGTGACGGCAAGCGTGTTGCGCATGTACGCGTCGGAGAGCTTCTGCGCCTCGGCGGCGTCGATCATGGATGCGAGGTTGAACTCCACAGGCTCGGGCGGAGGGGCAGGTGGCGCGGCGGGAGGCGCCGGAGTTTGAGGCGGGGCCTTCTTCGGAGCCGCATCCTTCGGCACCGCTTCGGCCGGAGGCAGCGACTTGGCCTGTTGCTTGGTAGCAGGCGCGGCCGGAGCGGTGCGTTCGGCCACTGCATCGCGGACAACGGCGTTGAAGTCCGTTGCGGCGGCGAATGCGCCGCTCCACAGTGAAAGCATGGTTGCCATGCAGATCGTCATCGCCAAGGCTCTCATCGTTCACACTCCTCCTGTGTATCGTCAAGGTATCTGGACATCACTTCGGCGGGCGCGCCGTCAGCGTCGATGCGCCCTTCGCGCAGCAGAACGGCGCGCGTGAAGAAGCCGCGCGGCAGCGGAAACTCGTGTATCGTCATCACAATGGTGCGGCCGATGCGCCGAAGAAGGTCGAAGAACGCGGCGCGTCCCGCTGCGTCGATGTGCGCCGTGGGCTCGTCAAGCAGAAGCGCGGGCGCGCCCGTGGCGAGGGCGAAGGCGATGGACGCGCGGCGCAGCTCGCCGCTTGAGAGGGCGTCCATGCGCCTGCGCGCGAGAGCCTCGGCGCCGACGGAGGCTATTGCCGCATCGACAGCCGCTTCGTCTGCCGGGGCGGGACGCCTCCATGCGCTCAGACGTGGCGTGCGGCCAAGCATCACGTAGTCGCGCACCGTGAGAGCGGGCATGGGTTCGTCGTCCGAAGGCACAAACACGCACCCAGGCGTGCCGTCCGCCTCCACGTCCGCCGCGCGCGCAAGCTCGCCAAGGAGAGTGGTCTTTCCCGCGCCGTTCGGCCCGATCACCGCCACGCGCTCGCCAGGCGCCACTGCCAAGGACACGTCGCATAGCGCCACGCGCGCACCTTCCGGCGGACGCTCGCCGGGCGCGCACGCGCGCGCTCCCGCCCGCCGCGGATCGAAGAATACCGTCCTGTGCGCGAGTTCAAGCATTCTCATCTCCCGCGTGGACACTCCGCCCCTCTTCTCAGGCAGAGCATATACAGAAAGAACGGCGAACCGCACAATGCGCACACCACGCCCGCCGAGAGATCCTTCGGCAGCCTGCCCGACACACCGTGCGCCGCCAGCAGGAACAGCGCCCCGAAGATTGCCGAAAGCGGAAGGTACGCGCGATGGTTCGCGCCGAAGAGCCTGCGCACCACATGCGGCACCACAAGCCCCAGAAATCCTATAGCACCCGCAAGCGCCACGCTCGCGGCCGTCGCGAGCGAAGCGGCGCCGAGCGCCACCAGGCACGTGCGGCGCACGTTCACGCCGAGCGTCCGCGCCATCGTCTCGCCAAGCGACATCGCGTTGAGAGCGCGCGACTGCGAATACACCGCGACGAACGCCGCCGCGGCGCACACGCTCGCCACCGCGAGCGCGGCCGGACGTACCGAGCGAAGATCGCCGAACAGCCACTTCGAAAGCCGCGCGAAGGTGGCCGGCTCTGCAAACGACATAACCAGCATGTACAACGATCCCGTGAAAGAGCCAGCCACGAAACCAGCCAGTATCACGGTCTCTCCCGCGAACGCCGCGCCGCCTCTGCGCCTTGACGCGACATACGATATGCCGCACACTAGCGAAAGCGAGAAGACAGATCCCATGAACCCGGCCACGGGCAGTACGAACGCCCCCGCGCGCTCTAGCCCAAAGTGCATCGCGAGGGCCGTGAATAGCGACGCGCCGCCCACCAGGCCAAGCATGTACGGCTCGGCCAGCGGATTGCGCAGGACGCTCTGGAGGGTTGCGCCCGCCGTTGCGAGCGCAGCGCCAACAACCAAGGCGGCTATTGCCGATACCATCATGCCCGCGTCTCCGTCATCAGCGCGCCTCCTTGAACTCCGGGCATGTGGCGTCGGCCCTGCGGATCCAGGCCGCGTCGCCGTACACGCCGGCTGCGGAGATGTCGAACGGACGGAACCCGGCCTTGACGACAGGCGACCCCGGCTTCAGCCTGAAGTCGCGACGGTCGGCGTCCTCGAAGAGCGGATCCGCCACAAGTCCGTGCAGGTCTCTGCCCTTCGCCTGCCACTCGGCGAACGTCTTGCCGTTGAAGGACGGCGCGCCTTTTGCCATCCACCAGAAGTTGTCCACCCAGTTGATCTTCCCCGTCTCGTTCAGCGTGGCTCCGTACTTCGCGAAGACAGGGCCATTGTCCCAGTAGATGACGTTTCGCTCCGCCGTGAACGAGAGATGCGGCTCTGCGCGGGAGAGCGCCACCTGGCACTGGCGGCTGAAGGCGAGAATGTTGTTCCTGAGCACATTGTTTCTTCCGTAGTGCTGATGGAACGACGAGTCCTTGGTGTCGTACACGAGATTGTTCTCCATCACCACGCCCTCGCTGCCTTCGTCTGGGTAGAGCCCCCATCCGCCGTAGGAATAGGAATCGACGGCGTGGATGACGTTGTTCGAGACGCACGTGCCGAATGACGTGCCGAGCGTGTAGAGCCCGCCCATGTCGCTCAGCACTCCCTGGCCGATCTTGCGGATTCTGCAGAAGGCGAGCGTGTTGCCCTGCGCCATGCTGCCGGCGTATCCCCACACCCAGCCGATGGAGACGCCGGTGTAGTAGTAGTCGCTGATCTCGCAGTGCGTGATGGAATTGAACGGCGACGAGCCGATCCACACGCCCACGCCGGCGGCATGCACGCGCCCGCCGTGCGAAAGGATGCAGTTGTCCACCACGTTCCATCCGGTGCCGCGTGCGTTCGCAAGGCCCGTCACGTGATCGCCGGGGCCAACCGGCTGCGTGGCGCCCGGCAAACCGATGCGTACGCCGCCCGCGCCAGTATCCATCACCGCGCAGCGCTCCACGCGGTTGGACGTGCAGCCCTCCCTCAGCCAGATTCCGTACTCGCCAACATGCGCCACCTCGCAGCCGCGCATCACCACCCTGCGCGCGCCGTCCATAAGCACTGCGGCCTCGGTGTGGGCAGCGGCCTGGCACGGCGCCCATTCGCTCGGGCGCATGGAGGCGACGTCATACCCCGACGAATCCGGGGTGCCCTTTCTGCCCTTGAATCCCGCGCGGCGGGGGGAGTCCGCAAACTCGAATGCAATGTTCTCGAACACGACGTCATGCACGAAGCGGTCCTTCGCGGGCTCGCCCGCCACGCGCAGCAGCTGGCCAAGCCCGGGCACCGGGTACTGGAAACGCGTCTTGTCGGGCGTCTCGCCAGGGCGCGGAATGTACAGAATCTTCTTCGCACAGCCGTCGTACAGCCATTCGCCCGGCGCATCCAGCGCGGCCGGCACGTTCTCCACGTAGTACGTCGAGGCGGTGGTCCAGCTGTTCCACTTCGGGAGCGTGCGCCCCTGCGTGCGCACTACGCCGTTCTCGAAGCCAAGCACGATGCGACGCGTGGTGTCCCACTTGTGATGCACTACGATGTGGGCGAACGGCAGCGACTCGATCGGCGATGCGGCGAGCGGCGCCAGGTCGCCATCGCGCGCCGTAAGCTCCATGCGCGCGACATCGCCGCCGAGCGGAGTCTCCTTCGTGGCCTTGGGCACGAGGAAGCCCGCATTGGGATGGCGCGCGCGCTGCGCGCGTCGGCCGTCCACGAAAAGATGCTCGAACCAGAGGGGACGACCGCCGGAACCGGTCGGCGCGTCAACCTCCCAGCGTCCATCGGGGCGAACGCGCCAGCCCTTCAGCTCTCGCGCGCCGACGAAGCGGGCAGAGCCATCGGCGGGGCCGCGCCATGTGACAGGCGCACCCGGCGAGCCGGAGTCTTCGGGCAGAATGGTAAGCGGCTCGGAGAGAGGATATTCGCCCGCGGCGAGCGAGATCGTCCACGGTCCGCCATCCGGCGCATTCTTTCTCAGCGCGCGCAGCGCGGCCTGCGCCTCGCACGGCGTCGCGAACGGATGTGCCGCGGTGCCATTGCGCTCTGCGGCGATGCCGGGCGCAACGAAGACCGTGCGCTCTGCGGCATAGGATGTACCGCAGGCGAAAACGGCAGCCACTGCACTTAAGACAAATTTGTTTTTCATACGCCAATTATACCAAAGCGCACGAAGGCGCACAAGCCCCGCGTTTTCCCGTGCGTCTTTTGTCCTTCGCCCGCCTACGGAGCCGCAAGGCTTCGAAACTTCCTTAATGCGCGGCTAACAGAATAATGATACACTATGGGCCAACGAAAGGCACGCTTCATGAACAACCTCGCGAACATCCTCATCGTGGAGGACGACTCCACAATCCGCACGATCCTGCAGATGCTTCTGCGAAGCGTGGGCTTCACCCACGTGCGCAGCGCGGCGCGCGGCGACGAAGGTCTGGACGCCATCCGCCGCGAACCGCCGCAGCTCGTGCTCCTTGACCTCATGCTTCCCGGCCTAGACGGCCTCACCGTGTGCCGCCGCGTACGCGAAGACCCAACGCTCGCCGACGTGCGCATCATCATGCTCACCGCCAAGAGCGAGGACGAAGACGTCGTGCGCGGCCTGGAGCTCGGCGCCGACGACTACGTCACCAAGCCATTCTCCCGCGAAGTGCTGCTCGCCCGCATCAACGCCGTCCTTCGCCGCAATGACCCCCTCGCCGCCGGACGCGACCTCGACGGCCTGCGCATCGACTCGCGCGCAGGTTCCGCCACCCTCAACGGCGAGCTGCTCACCCTCACGCGCGGCGAGTTTCGCCTTGTCGCCCTTCTCGCCTCCCGTCCAGGCCGCGTGTACACCCGCAGCCAGATCATCGACGCCGTGCAGGACGAGGAGAAGAGCGTGACCGAACGCACCGTGGACGTCCAGCTCGTCGGCCTCAGGAAGAAGCTCGGCGACTGGGCCTCCCACATCGAGACGATCCGCGGCGTCGGATACAGGGTGAAGCCATGAAGAAGCACCACCTCGCCGGCTTCATCCCCTGCATCCTCGCCGCCATCGGCCTCGCCGCGTTCGCGTTCGTGCTGCGCTCCGAGACGCTCTCGTACCGCCGCGCCGTCGAGAAATGGGCGGAACGCGACCTCGCAGCGCGCACGCAGCTCGCCTCAGAGGCCATCCGCGAGGCGCTCGCCACCGGAGACTTCGCCCGTCTGCGCGCATTCGCGGACGCCAGACGCGCAGACGGCATGCGCCTCACCGTGCTGACCCGCGCAGGCGGAATGTTCTTCGACTCCGACTCCCGCGCCGCAGGCAACCACGCCTCATGCCCCGAAGTGGCCGCCGCAAGAGAGAAAGGCGAGGGCAGCTCCCTGCGCAAGTCCGCCACCACCTCCACCAGAACACTCTACTGCGCCCGCCGCGCGGGCGAGGAGTTCATTGTGCGCCTAGCACTTCCGTACGAGACGGTCGTCGCCCCTCTGCGCGCCAACCGCCCCGTCATCGTCCTGGCCGCCCTCGTTGGCGCGTCGGGAATCCTGATGGTGCTTCTCTTCACCTTCCGCCTCGTTCTGCGCTACCGCACCCTCGCGCGCGAACGCGAGGCCCAGGAACGCACCCTCGCCGAGACGCGCCGCCTCGCCGAGTTCCGCCGCGACTTCATCGCCAACGTCTCGCACGAAATCAAGACGCCGCTCACGGGAATACTCGGCGCAGTTGACATGCTCGAAACGGCCGGCGGATCGCTTTCCGAAGACGACCACCGCGAGCTGATGAAGATGCTGCGCCGCGAATCGACGCGCCTCGACGCGCTCGCCCGCGACATCCTCTCCCTCGCACGCATCGAGCGCGGCGACGAGACAGGAGAAAACTCGTTCGCCCCAGCCGACCTAGCCGACGTGCTCTCCTCCGCCGCCGACCGAGTGCGCCCCCGCGCCGAAAAGGCCGGCGTGCGCCTGGTGGTGCATCCCGCCGCGCCCCTCGTGGCGCAGTGCGACGCCCGCCTCCTGGAGCAGGCGCTGGTGAACCTTGCGGACAACGCACTGCGCCACTCCGCCTCGCCCGACGTGGAGATGTCGCTCTCGCCATGCGACGGCGGCGCGGTGTTCACCGTCGAAGACCACGGCATCGGCCTCGCCGCGGCAGACCAGGCGCGCATATTCGAGCGCTTCTACCGCGTGGACAAGTCGCACAGCCGCGAACAGGGCGGCACCGGTCTCGGCCTCGCGATAGTGAAGCACATCGCCACCCTCCACGGCGGCGACGCCCAGGTGGAGAGCGCACCCGGCAAGGGCTGCCGCTTCACCCTGCGCATCAAGTGCGGATGAACTCGTGGCGCGAGCCACCCGAGGAATTGAGCGCATTCCGCGCGGCAAGAATGCGCTTCACCTGCCGCGCAACCGCCGGCGCGGGATCCACCACCTTGGCGCGTCCCGCCGCAACGCGCGCGATGAGCGGAGCAAGATGCGGGAAATGCGTACATCCGAGCACCAGATGATCCGCCCCGGCCGCGATAAGAGGCTCCACCTTCGCCCTCACCTCGGCCTCGGCCTCCGGGCCGTCCAGCTCGCCGCGCTCCACAAGAGCCACGAATGAATCGGCCACGCACGTCACCACCGTCACTCCCTTCGCGAAGCGCGCGCACGTCTCGCGGTAGAGCCTCCCGTTGAACGTGCCTTCCGTCGCGAGCACTCCCACAACGCCGCTCTTCGACTGCAGCGCGGCCGGCTTAACAGCGGGCTCCATGCCGACGAAAGGCACATCAGGCCATTCGGCCCTCAGCGCGTCTATAGCGGCGGCAGTGGCCGTATTGCAGGCCACAACGACCATCTTGCAACCCTTCGCGAGGAGCGTGCGCACATGGCCGCGCGCAAGCTCGCGCACCTCGGCTGGCGGACGGCTTCCATACGGACAGTTCGCCGAGTCGGCGATGTACACCGTATCTTCCGCCGGAAGGAGCTTCCTCACCGCGTCGCGTATGCAGAGTCCGCCCACCCCGCTGTCGAAAAATCCTATCGGCGCCGCATTCATCCTCTCGCTCCCAGCATCTCGCGCGCTCTGGCGAGTTCATCTTCGCTCGGCGGGCGAACTCCGCCCAGCGTGTATTCAAGGCCAAGCATGCGCCACTTCTCCTCGCCCATCGAATGGTACGGCAGCACGTCAACGCGCTCAACGTTGGGAAGCGTTGAAATGAAGTCGCCGAGGCGGCGCAGATCGTCCTCGGAATCCGTCACGCCCGGCACAAGCACATGGCGGATCCACACGCGCACGCCGAGATCTGCGAGGCAGCGGGCGCAGGCTAGGACGTTCGCGTTGCCCGCGCCGGTGAGCGCGCGGTGCGCGGCGGAATCGATGTGCTTCAAGTCAAGGAGCACCGTGTCGCACGCGGCGAAGAGGCGCGCCTGCACGCGTGATGCAGGATCAAATGGCCCCGCCGCAGTGTCGAGGCAGGTGTTCACGCCCTCGCCGTGCGCGCGTTCGAAAAGCTCCGCCACAAACTCCGCCTGCGCCATCGGCTCGCCGCCGCTCACGGTTATCCCGCCCTCTTCGCCCCAGTATGCTCGGTAGCGGAGCGCGCGGGCAAGCACATCCTGCGGTTCGGCTTCGGTCCAGCGCCCTCCCGCCCAAGTGTCGGGATTGTGGCAGTAGCGGCAGCGGAACGGACAGTCATGCATGAACACGACGAACCGCACTCCTGGTCCGTCTGCCGCGCCGAAAGTCTCGTACGAATGGATGCGTCCCGTCATGGTTCGCGTACGGGCAATGGACCAGGCTGGACGCGGCCGCCGCTGCGCTCAACGTAGGCGTGCCTTCTATGCCGATAGCGCGGGGCCACGATGCGGACGTCGCCATCGTGCACGTATATCGGCCCGGAAATCGAATTGAACGAGTCTAGCGTCACGCGTCCCTTCCCGCGCTGCACTAGCGTGGGCTTCTCCACCCAGAACTGCGAGGCGCGGAATTCGCTCACTCCGCGGTCGGAGGGCGCAAGCCAGATGCCGGACTTCTCGACGGGGGAGGCGCTGTCGAACGGGACGATCTGCGCGAGGACGGCGTCGAGGCGGCTCGACGGCGCCTGGTCCACCACCACCCCGCGCGCGCCAGTGTCGGTGCCGTGTATGAAAAGATTCGCCTTGTTCCGGCCGTAGAACGCAATGCCGTCCCGCGCCGCATACAGGAACGTGCCCATGATCGTCTCGTCCACGCAGTCGCGGAACACGAATCCCTCCAGATGCTCGCGCAGCCACCCTGCCTCCCACCCCGCGACGGGCGGCTTGCCCCACGGACGCGGCGGATTCTTCGCCACAGGCAGTCCCGGCGGACGACGCAGCGCATAGTGCGGGTTGAACTGCAGATCCTGCACCCAGCCGCCCTTGGCACTGCGGCCTACCTGAAGCGCGCGCCGCCAGCAGCAGCCCGAAAGGTAGGAGATGTAGTGCCCGTCGGACGGATTCGACGCGAAGTCCGCACCCTGCCAGCCATTTCCGATGTTCACGTCGCGCAGCCAGCACCCCGGCCCGAGCGAGCGCACGGTCCATGGATACGGCACAGGCGAAATCGAAGTCTCCTCCGGGTACCAGAAGGCGAGTCCGCGCAGTCCCGAGTCCCTCTCGAGCGACACGAACGGCGCACCGTCCTCTTCGCCGCGCCCCTGAAGCGGCATCAGCACCGATCCGCCGGAGCACGTGTGGTGCGGCACGCCCGACGCGCCGCGCAGCTCCACGCCGGATGGCACGCGGATGTCGCCCCTGAACCTGTAGAATCCCGCTGGCACGTACACCGTGCCGCCGGACTTCGCCGCATTGAGCGCGCGCTGGAAGGCGCCGGCATTGTCCTCCGCATCCGGCGACGCGCCGAACGCCGTCACGTCGAATAAGGCGCGTCCTTTGGGACGCGGAGGCTTGCGGCTTGGCAGCGGCAACGTCGCCTTCACATCCCTCACCACGACGAATCTGTTAGTGGCCGGCGGATTGCCTAAGAAATCGCATCCGTAGAACTGCACCACCGAATTGAATTCGTTCCCGAGCTTGACGGACTTGTCACTTCCCTTCAGCGAGCAGCCGTACAACGCCAGCCCAACCTCGTTCAACGCCTCCAGTTCGAGCGCCGTGCCGCATTCCAAGATCATGCTGCGCGCCATCACGGCATTCGTGAGCCCCTGCCCGCCTTTGCGGTAGCGCACTCCCGTGCGGTAGCAGATCACAGTGAGACCGCGCACGAACTCCCAGTCGCTTCGGCCGAACTCAACGCCCACTGTGTCATGCCCGAGCAGCCAGTCGCAAAGCGCCTTGCGTTCGGCGCTTGTCGACTTGCGCGGGAACACGCACCAGGGCGCAGGCGACACGGCCACGTTCACAAGGCGCCCGATGTCGGTGGTGCTGTCTATGAAGATGCCCGTCTTGAGCGCGCAGATGCGCACGTCCCTGATCGTGTGCAGCTCGTTCCACTCGGGGCCTATCGCGATGCCGCGCCAGGCGTTCACGATCGTGCAGCTCTCGACGGTCTGGTTGTCGTTGGCGACAGGCGGATTCTTGGCGGTGCGTATGGTCCACGGGTACGGCACTGGATTTGCAAGCGTCTGCTCAGGATACCAGAACACGAGCCCAACGAGCCCCGCCCCGGGGAAGACCGTGAACGCGGCGGGGCCGTCCTCGTCGCCTCGTCCACCAGTAATGCGCAGCACCGTGGAACGGCCATTCGGGACAGAATCGGAATATAGCGCGTAGTCGCCGCGCAAGGTCACGCCCACAGGCACGCGCACGGGAGAGGAGATCGTGTATTCGCCAGCCGAAAGAAACACCGTGCCGCCGCCCATGCGCCGCACTTCGTCAAGTGCGGACTGTATGCGCTCGGTGGCGTCTTCCTTCACGCCGGCCGCGGGACGCAGCACGCGTTCGGCCACAACAAGATCGTCCGTGGCGTTGACTGTCTTCACCACCTCAACGCCAGGCGCCGCCCCGCACATGACGGCTGCAGCGCATAGCATAAGCATCCTTCGGCTTTGCATGTTCACTTCCTCTTTTTGCGATGCTTGCCAGCGTCGGGCGCATCGAGCGGCTTAGAGAGGTAGTGCCAGCCGTGCCTGAACTTGCCGCCCTTTAGCTTGCCATCCACAATGGAATAGGCGCGCTTCGTGCGGCGGATGGCGCTGTTGCAGTTGCCGTCCATCGTGTAGAGCGTGCCGTCGGGGTAGCGGTCGATGACGGAGATGAAGTGGCCTTCGAGCGCGATCACGTCGCCTGCACGGATTTCCGAGGCGTCGTTGAACTGTTCGCCGGCGTTGAAGTTGCGCGCGTCGAAGAGGTACTTCGCGAAGTCGGTGACGAAGGCGGCGCAGCCGCCGTTGCCGCTGCGAACGAGCAGGGGGTGCGTGGAATTGTCCCAGTGGCGCCCGGGCTGGTAGGGGTCTTCCCCGATCAGGTCTTCGATGCGCTCATGGTAGTAGCGCTCGTTCTCGCTCTCGCCGAATGGATGATCCTCACGCACGAACACGAGGCGCGCGGCCACATGGTGTTCGCCGAGCACATAGTTGCGCATGCCGAGGCAGAGAAGCTTGAAGACGTACTCGTCCCTGCCGTGCGACGACTTGCGAACTCGCTTCTCACCGAGCTTCCAGGCGTCCTCCTCCACGCGCATGCAGCCGACGAGAGCCGGCTTCGCGTAGCCGTTCGCGCGGTACAGGAGGCAACGCACGCCATCCGGCGCCTTGTACTCGGCAGGCGGATGCACCTTCACCTGCGAAAAGTCGAGGACGTCCTCGATCCTGAACCATCCAGTGAGATAGTCGCCGCCGCGCGCCCCCACCGGGTACGCAAGCTGCACTACCTTCTTGTCGTCGGAGATCGCCAGCAACACCAGCTCATCGCCCGCGATGTTCACCGAGAGATTCTTCGTGTACGTGCGCTTCTTCTCGGAGACTAGCGGGAACGCCTTCTTCGCCTTGGGCTTCGCCGGCATGGCGTGGAACGACAACGGCAGGTGATCAGCGAGCTTCGCAAGCACGGCAGGCGGCACGGCACCGCCCGCCAGCATCGCAGCGCACGCAACGGCGGCGAGCAGAGCGAGTTTTGCGGAAGACGTCTTCATGGCGTTCTCCTTATGTCTTTTGCGCCTTAACCTTTAAGCACTTTCTCGAAGTCGAGTCCGTAGCGGCGAAGCTCGTCGGGAAGATTGTACTTGCCGCGCGCGAACGGCTTCATAAGCTTCTTCGCCTCTTCGCTGCCGGGCCTCTCCTCGGCGGCGCACCACGAGACCGACGCGCCGTCCTTCTTGCCGCGGCCAAGCTCCATGCACATCTGCCCGAGGCAGCATGCGGTGGACGAGCGCTGGGCAGCCTCGGCGTTGGTGACGGTGAAAGACGGATCGTCCTTCCTGATCGCCTCGAGCCAGTTCTTCCAGTGGTCGCCCGACGTTGCGAGCGGAATCTCCGGCTTCGCGATCTTCTCCAGCAGGCGGTTCTTCGAGGCCATGAGCGGCTGCATCCTGCCGTTGGCGGGAACGTCGGGGTCGCTTGGCGTCACCTTCACCGCGCCGCGCATGCAGTAGAGCCACTCGCCCCCCTCGCCGATGAACTTCACGCCCATGGGGAACTTGTTGCACACGTGCAGCTCGGTCTTGCCGCCGTTGTAGGAGTAGTGCAGGTTGTAGGTGGTGTGCACGTTCCAGAGACGGCCGCGGGAGGTGTCCATCCACTCGCACGTGCCGCTCACGCTTTCAGGGCCGGAGGCGTCCTTGCCGAGGCCCCACTGCGCGATGTCGATGTGGTGGGCGCCCCAGTTGGTGATCATGCCCCAGCCGTAGGGGGCCATCTGGATCCAGCCGGGACGATCCCCGATGCGCCTGAGATTCTGCGTGTGGACGCGCGTCCAGTTGTACGGCGTCACGTCCGCTCCCGGCGTGGGACCAAGCCACATGTCATAGTTCAGGTTCTCGGGCACCGGCTCCACCTTCGAGCTGCCGCCCGCCTTGTCAAGGCCGATTCCAACCTCCACGCGGCGGATCTCGCCGATGCGCCCGTTGCGCACGAGCTCGCACACGCGGTGGAACTGCTCCACGCTGCGCTGCCACGATCCCACCTGAACGACGCGCCTCTTCAGCTTCGCGATGTTTGCGATGACGCGGCCTTCGGTTATCGTCTGCGCGAACGGCTTCTGCAGCCACACGTGCTTGCCGGCGGCGAGCGCCGCGCAGGCGACTAGCGCGTGCCAGTGGTCGGGCAGGCATATCTCCACGGCGTCGATGGAGGGATCGGCGAGAAGGTCGTGGTAGTCGGCGAACGCCTTCACCGCGGCGTTCTCCTCCTTGAGGAGCTTGCGGTAGCGTCCCTTCACGTAATCCACGCCGTGTTTGAGGCGCTTTGAGTCAAGGTCGCATACAGCCGTGAAACGGCAGAGGTCGGTGTACTTGATCGCGAGCGGAATGTCCATTGTTGTCGAGATGCGGCCGATGCCGATCACGCCCACGTTCACCTTCTCGTTTGCCGCGAAGCGGCGCACGCTGCCGGCGAACGCGGACGGGAACAGGAACGGCGCCGAGAAGGCGGCCGAAGCCGCGAGGAAGCTGCGACGTGTTGTTTTCATTGTCATGACTCCTTTGGGTTGCGTTGAGAATGTTGCTTCGCATCCGCGCCATGCGGCTATTCGGACGCCTTGAGCTTGATGATCTGGCCGACCTTGAGGTTCGCCATGGTCTTTTCGTCCACGCCGTTGAGCTTCGCTATCTCGGCGGGAGTGCTGCCGCACTTGCGAGCAAGGTGGGTAAGATTGTCTCCCGCCTTCACAGTATATTCTCGCGTCTTCACGGCTCCGGGCGTCGCAGGCGCTGCGGAGGACGGCGTGGCCGTACGCGAAGAAGCCGATGCACGCGGCGGCGTGGCCGTATGCGCGGCGACGCCAGTGGGCTCAGCTGCTGCGGCATCTTGTGGCACGCCAGACGCGACGTCGGCGGGCGGCGCGTCAATCGGCGCCTCCTGCTGGCCGACGTCGGAGAGCGGGGATGGCTCAAGCGGAGGCGGTGGCGTGGACGACGAACCAGTCCACACGAAGAACATTATCACCGCCACGTGGCAAGCCAGGCTGCATAAACCCGCAATTCCCCATCTGATCATGTCGTTTCCGTCAAATCTCATTCCAGAACCTCTTTCGACTCTAATTTGCTTTTCGTCATATTATACCATAAGTTCTCGGACTTCGGCTGAAATCTTTTACGGGCAGGCAAGCACGAAGGCGAGAATTCAGCTCGTCCACCGATGCGGACAGGTTCTACGTGTTTGGCAGGTGATGTTTCGAAACCGCACGCGCGAACGCGAGCCATTCTTCGTTCGAAAGCTCCTCTGGGCGCGCCGACGAAAGTTCGATCGCGCTCTTTCCTCCTGCGCGCGCCACCGGCAGCGAAAGCGCCTCCGCCGGCATGCCATGCGTCTTGAATATCGCTCCAAGCTGCTTGCGTCGATGCTCGAACGCCAGCTTCGTCATGCGGTGGAAGGCCTCGCGCACCGCGCACGGAACCGCGTCGTTCCTGTGGTGGCGCACGAGCCTGACGACGGTGGAGCCGATTTCAGGACGCGGCCAGAAGCACGACGCCGCGACTTTGCGCACAGGCGACACGTCGTAGTCAAGCTGCGCCCACACGCCTGCGAGCGAACGCGTCTTCGAGCCGGGCCCGGCGGAAAGACGTTCCGCCACCTCGGTCTGCACAAGCACCACCATCACGTCCGGCGGACGCCTCTCTGGCGCACCCTGCGGGTCAACCATCTTCACCAGCTCCAGCAGAATGCGCGTTCCGGCCTGATAGGGAAGGTTCGAGACCATGAACGGGAAACCGTTGCAGCCTCCGGCCCGTATCGAGTCGAGCGCGTCGCCCTCAATCACCTCCAACGCGGCAGGCGAGCCAAGAGAGGCGGCAAGCCGTGCGGCCAGAACGGGATCCTTCTCTATCGCCGCAACTGCACAGCCGCGCGCGAGAAGGCCTTCGGTGAGAACGCCAAGACCAGGGCCAATCTCAAGGACGCGCGGTGGCGGAACGGACGTCGACGGGATGTCTGCTGCGTCGATGATCGCGTCTAGCGCGTTCTTGTCGATGAGAAAATTCTGGCCCAGCACCTTGTTCGGGTGGAAGCCGTTTTCAAGGCACCAGGCCTTCACCTGGCTTGGGCTTGTGAGGTTCATCTGTGGAACGGGGATGGGACTAGTTGTCGCTAGGAGGAGGATTGACCTTGATGAACGCCTCATTGCGGAGACGACTCACCCACTCCTTGTACCGTGCGGCTGAAAGCTCCTGCTTCACATTGGCGGCGATTTCATCGTAGGCTTCTCGGAACGAAAGATCCTTGGCGGGGGATTCTGCGTCCTTGCGCACGATGAAGCCCCAACCGTCGAGATTGACGAGGGGGGAGACGTTGCCAACGCCGAGCTTGGCTATGGCGGCGGCGATCTCGGGACGGAAGGCCTCGCCGGGATCGACGTCCTTCCACTGCCCACCGTCCTTTGCATGAGAATCGGCAGAGAAGCGCTTCGCGAGATCGGAGAACGTCTCGCCCTTCGCAATGCGGTCGAAGACGTCCTTCGCGCGGGTCTCCACCGACGTGTCTCCTTCGGCGGCAGGCGGACGCAGCAGGATAACGCTCACTGTGGTGCGCGCCGGGCGGCTGTAGCGGTCGCGGTGGAGCTGATACTCGGCCTGCATGGCGGCTGGCGTGGCCTGAACATCCTTCTCCACCATCTGGTAGCACATCGCCTGTACGATCATCTCGTCGCGAATCTGGTTGCGCCAGTCGATGGGGTCGATGCGCGACTGCGCAAGAGCGGTCTTGAGCTTGTTGTTGTCGCCGCCGAAGTTGTCCTTCACAATCTCGCGCACGCGGTTGTCGACCACCCACTCCTGTATCTCGAGCTTGCGCTTCGCGGCCTCGCGCAATATGAGACGCCTGTCAACCGCTAGGTTGACGGCGTTCGAGTAGGCTGCGGCAAAGTTCATGTCCTCCGCCTGCGGCCTGCTGCGCCTTATCGCGCCAGCCACTTCGCTGATGGTGATCACGTCGTCGTTGACCTTGGCGGCGATGCCGTCCAGCGTGGCCGCCCCTGCGGCGGCGGCGGCGAGCGCGGCTGCCGCGCACACCGTCTTTGCGACAAATGTAGTCTTCATGTGCATCTTAATTCCATTGCGGTTTTGAACATCCGTCATCCAATCGTCCAGCCGTGGCGCACGTGCGGACGCAGAAGCGCGTTCGCGGCCTCGGAGTTGTCGAATTGGCCCTTCGCCTGGTTCCACACGAGGCGGCCCGGAACGCGCTGCGAGATTGCGCCCAGCAGCACCATTTCCGTGAGCGGCACCGAGTGGTCGTAGTCGGAGAACGGACGCGCCCCGCCGCGCACGGCCTCGGCGAACTCCCAGTGGTGCCCCCTCACTCGCGGAATGGACTGCGGAATGTCGCGCGTCGCGGGGTTGTTCTGGTGGCGCACGAACTTCTCGTTGCCGTTCATCTTGACCTGGCCGTTCCACCAGATGCCCTTCTCGCCCACGATCGTGGTGCCGCCCATCCTCTCAAACCTGCCGTGGGAGAGCCTGCGGCTTGTCTCGGGATCGGGCGCCGTGTTGCCGTCGTACCAGTAGATCGCGATGGGATCCTTCTGCTTCGCGCTGCGCACGAGGATCTTCACGGTCGTCGCGCAGGGATACGTCTCGGAGAACGTCTGCGTGGTCTTGATCGTCTCCACGCTGATCGTCTCGCGCATGTCGAGCCCGCGCCAGAAGAAGCTCATCGCGTGGCAGCCGATGTCGCCGAGCGCGCCCGTGCCGAAGTCAAACCAGCCGCGCCACTTGAAACCATGGTAGACGCCGCTCTTGAACGGGCGCGCTGGAGCCACGCCGAGCCACTTGTCCCAGTCGAGATTCGGGGGAACGACGTCGCTGCCCTCGGGCCTGTTGAGCCCCTGCGGCCAGATCGGACGGTCCGTCGTAACGTGAATCTCGCGGATGTCGCCGAACACGCCGCTCTGCAGTATCTCGATGCTGCGGCGCTGGCCGTCGGAGCCGTTGCCGTTGTTGCCCATCTGCGTCACCACGCCGCACGCCTTCGCCACGTCGCGGAAACGCTCGGCCTCCCACCATGTGCGCACGAGCGGCTTCTCAACGTACACGTGGAAGCCGCGCTCCATCGCCGCGATTGCGCAGATGGCGTGCATGTGGTCGGGAATGGAGACGACCACCGCGTCGAGGTCCTGCTCCTTGTCGAGCATCTCGCGCCAGTCCTGGTAGCAGTGGACGTTCGGCCACTTTTCCTGGAGCCATCTCTTCGCGCCGTTGAGGTGGTTGAGGTCGACGTCGCATATCGCCTGAATGCATTCGCCAAGGTTGAAGAACTCGTGCAGGTTTGCGTCGCCACGTCCGCCGGCGCCGATAAAGCCCATGCGGATCTTCTCGCCCGCCTTGCGCATGTGCGCCTTTCTGATCACGGCAACAGGCTGCGCCCCGCCCAGGCTGCCGCACATTCCAGCGGCTGCGGCGAATGCGCCTGCGCCAATGAACTCTCTTCTGCTCAGGTCCATGGTGTTGCTCCTTGCCTTCTGATCGTCTGATTCTACTCGCACATCGAGAGCGCCAGCACGGCAAACGCGGTCGCCAGCATGGGATCGCCCTCCCAGAAACGGTTGTTGTCGTTCACCCAGCTGCCGTCGGAGCGCTGCAGCGAGATCAGCTTGGCGGCGAGCTCGGCCTTCCAACGCACCCTGCGTCCGTCGGGCTGAACAATCTCGTCAACGCCGGCCGCGGCAAGGGCGCGGGAGAGGATGTCGTAGTAGTAGTAGAGGCCCTGGTTGCCCATGCCGGGATTTTCGTCCACCGTCCAGAAACGCGAGCAGTACTCGAGCGCGCTCTTCACGCGAGGATCGGCGCGCGTGAGCTTCGCGTGGCACATCGAGAGAACGGCCGCGTAGCTCATGGAGCCGTATGCGCGCAGCTGAACGCGTCCCGTGCTGTTGGTGGAGGTGCCGGCCTGCGGCGTGCGTTCGTTGTACGCGGCGCCGCCAGCGCGCTCGCCGGAAGTCTCCTGGAGATGCGTCACGAACTTGAGCGCCTGCTCCCAGTTGAGGTCGGCGCGGGCCTGTCCCTTCGGGCGCATGTCCTCCACGCTCTCCGTGCGGCGCATCGCGTCCATCGCGTACGAGGTGTTGGATAGGTCGGCGTAGCGGCGGCGCGAAACGCGGTCGTACCCGAAACCGCCAGCCATCGTGTCGTCGCCTGTGAGCTGGCTGCCCGCAATGTACGTGCGAGCGTCGAGAATCGCCTTCGTCGGCGCAAGGCCGCTTTCGAAGAGCGCGCTCACGCACACGCTCGTGTTGTAGTTTCCAAGTCCAGAGCCGCCGCGGCCAGGCTTGGGCACGTAGAAGCCGCCGTCTGGACGCTGCGTGCCGAGAACGAACGCGGCCGCCTTCTTCGCGCTTTCGCTGCGGCCTTCGCCGCCGCGAACAAGCGCCCAGAGCGGCAGGGCCGTGAGCGCGGGCATCTGCGCGTCGCTGAAGTGCCCGTCTTCGGCCTGCCGCGCCTTGAGGTACTTCACTCCCTTCGCCACGGCCTGGGCAACGCCGTCTTCCGCAGCGCATGCCGCCGCGCAGAACGCGGCCGCGGCAACCGCCACCACAAGTCTAGAAGCCTTCATTCGCCCTTCTCCTTCTGCGCCGCCTGCGCATCCTCGTCGCGCGGGATGAACTGGGTGGACACCTTGAGCGCGCGCGGCATGGTCCTTGCGAGCGCCTTCACGCCGAAGGTCTCGGTCTGGTAGTGCCCTGCGCAAATCATCGGCATTCCCACGTTCTCGGCGGCGATCGTCTCGCCCCAGTCGGCCTCGCCCGTGATGAAGAGGTCGCAGCCGAGCTCCTTCGCGTCCACCGCGTGGCACCCGGCCCCGCCCGAGCACACGCCCACCTTCTTGCCGTTGGGAAGCGTGCCCGTCACGCCGATCGTCTCGCCGTGATACACGAACGCGGGCTTGAGGTTCTTCAGCCCGAGGAAGCGGGCGAGTTCGTAGTTGTTGCCATACTTGTGGTTGGCGTCGAGAGGCAGATGCACCGCGTAGAGCGCGAGGTTGGCGTCCATCGCTGCCTTCACCACATTGTACACGCCGCCGGTCAGGCGCTGAATGCCGCCGCCCCACGAGATGCCGTGGTGAACGACGAGGAGCTGCGCGCCAGCCGCCGCAGCAGCCTTCACGGTGCGCACGCTCGCATCCACGCCGAAGGCCACCTTGTCCACGCGCCCGCCCTCGCGGGCGATCTGCAGGCCGTTGTTGGAGACGTCGGAGAACGCGCGCACGTCGAGCGCGGCGTCAAGCCAGTCCACAATGCTCTTCAGCGAGGCGCTCATTCGTCAAGCGTCCCCTTGTAGGCAACTCGCCTCACCTTCTGGATGGACGTGCGCTGGAGCGGATCCTTCGCCACCACCACCTTGCGCACGCGCTTGTAGTCCGCGAGGTCCTGGCACTGCGCGTGCACCTTGTCCTGCGCGATCTTCACGGCGTCCTCCCAGGCCACGTCCTTGCCGCCGTTGCGGGCCTTCAGCAGGTCCATGTTGGGATGCACCACGCATCCCACCTTCTCGCCCAGCACTCCGCCGGAGGTGTATCCCACCACCACGCAATCGCTCACCACCGGATCGGCGCCGATGCGGTTCTCAACCTCCTCGGGGTAGATGTTCTTGCCCTCGCGGTTGACGATGAGCGCCTTCTTGCGTCCGCAGATGGAGATGAGCCCGTCCTCGTCGATCCTGGCAAGGTCGCCCGTCTTGAACCACTCGCCGTCGAACGCCTCCTTCGTGGCCTCATCGTTCTTCCAGTAGCCCTTCATCGTGATCGGGCCCTTCACCTGAAGCTCGCCCACGCCGTTCTCGTTCTTGTCCGCCAGGCGCACTTCGATGTTGGTGAGCTTCTGCCCGATGGTGCCTATTCTCGCGCACTTCGGGCCGGCGATCGAGACGACGGGCGAGCATTCGGTGAGGCCATAGCCCTCCAACACCGTTATGCCGAGGCGCTTGTAGCCCTGAAGCACATGCAGAGGACACGGCGCGCCGCCCACTATCATGAACCTCAGCCTTCCGCCCAGGCTGGCCACGATGCGCCGCTTCACGAAGCAGCCAAGCCCGACGCACATGAGGAAGCGCGCCGCGCGGGAAGCCTTGATGGAGGCGTCGATCTTGTCGAACATCTTCTCCGCGAGAAGCGGCACGCTCATCACCACGGACGGCGCCAGCAGCTTCACGTCCTCGCCAATCGTGTATAGCGAACGCACGAACATCATCGTGCATCCTCTGAAGAGGCCCAGCACGAAGTTTGTGCAGAACGAGAACGCATGGAAGAGCGGCAGCACCACAAGAAGCGAGTCGGAGGAGTCCACTCTCTCGCCGAACGCCTCAAGGCCGCCATCTATGTCCGCTATGAAGTTGCCGTGCGTGAGCATGGCGCCCTTCGGACGGCCGGTCGTGCCGGAGGTGTAGATGACGGAGGCGACGTCCTCCTCGCGCGCCACGTTGGCGGCGTACCAGGCATCTGGCCCCTCGGAGCGCGCCGTGACGGCAGGATCAGACTTTATCGCCTCGTAGTCGCACACAGCCACGCCGCCTATCGGATCGAGGCAGACATCGGCGCCGTCCGTGAGCACCACGGCCCGCAGGTCCGGCAGGTCCGGCGCGATCGCCTTCATCATCTCGAGATGGGACTTGTCGGTGGTGACCACCGCCGCACGGGAGTCACGCAGGATGTACGCCACCTCGTCGTTGTGAAGCTTCGGATCTATCGGCACCACGGCCACCCCCGCGCCGCTGCAGGCGAGATACGCCTCCATCCACTCGGGGGTGTTGGGCAGCATGATGGCCACGGCCTCTTCACGCGGACGCAGCGCGAACGCGGGGCCGTACGCCTCGGCAACTGCGCGCACACCAGAGAGGAACTCGGCCCACGTGCGCGTGTGCCATTCTTTGCAGCGACAGTACTTAAGCGCCGCGGAATGCGGCGTTTCCTTCGCCAATTTTTCAAGGCAAGAGCGAATTGTCATTATATGCTCCTATTCGACGCGAAATAATATATCATAATTCCTCCGATGACTCAATGGCGATTTACCTGTTTGGAGATGTCGGGAATGTTGCCAGTATCCAGTTCCAATGCCCAATTGACAATATTGGCATTGGAACTGGCAACACTTCCACATCATGACCACCGCAGCCTCGGCGAAAGAGGTTGGCAACATTCAAAGCCGCCACGCAGCCACCCGCCAAGCACTAATCAAGGCGCTAATTCTCAACCTTGATGCGCTTTGGCGCGGACAGGGCATGGATGTCGGGCGCGTACATCGCCTCGACGGCGGGCCCGGGCATCACGAAGTCGCCTGCCGTCACCACGCGCAGAGGGTAGAGGAAGCGCACGCTCTTTCCGGCGGCAAGATGGAACTTCTTGGAGAACACGAGCATGCGGTCGTCGCGTGCGTCGCTGCGCATCACCCAGTCGTCGTCGTAGTCCTTGGCCCAGCTGTACAGGCTAGGGTCGACGCCGCCATGCACCGGTTCAAACGCCGCCGGAAAGAGATCCTGCACCACAAGGTCGCTGAAGGTGCGTGCCATGGGCGCTGTGAGCGTGATCTCGGCCAGCAGCAGGTCGCCGCGCGAGAGCTTCTCCATGCTCGCGGGAAGGCCCTCCGGCGTAAGAAAGCGCCTAGATATCTGTATCTGGCTCGTCTCGTTGGTGACAATCGTCGCGTCGGGCAGGTCTATCGTGCGCCATGTGAGCCACGCGCTGCCTTCGCCGCGGTTCTCCACAGCCACTTCGCCGCCACCGCGTATGGTCTCGTGCCGTCCCACAGCGAGCGCCTTCTCGCCGTCCGCCCCCTTCATCACGAGCTTCGGCACGCTGTCCTTCACAGGATGGTGGCGGTAGTATGCGCCAAGCGCCACGAGCGCATGGGCGTTCTCGCCGGTGGTACCCCAGCTAAAGCGATCCGGAACGCGTGTGGACTCCAGATACTTCACAAGCGGCGCCAGGCGCGCGTCGTCTGGATCGACCTCGAGAAGCGCAAGCATCGCAAAGGCGGCCTCCTTCACCGAGCCTGGCTGCGTGGCGGCGGCGCGCAGCAGCTCCGCCGCGCGCTCCCTGTCGCCAGAGACGGCGAACGCGCGGGCAAGCCGCGCACGGTCGAGCACGGCGAGGTTCCGGCGGTCGTCGTAGAGAACGAGCATGCGGTCCTGCGCGGGCTCTCCCGCGAGCGCGAGCGTGTGGCAGGCGTATGCCGAGACGGAGCGGGTATTCTCAAGGCTCCATTTCTTCAAGAACTCCATCACACGCTTCTTCGCGGACGGCGCGAGCGCGGCGCCGCCCTTCTCCGCCTCCACGAGGAAGTGCGCCGCGTAGAGCGACACCTCGCGGTCCCATGGCGCATAGTTGCAGTCGGGCCACATCACGAAGTCTCTCTCGCGTATCATGGATGCCACGCGTTTCACACCCGCCGCCACGTAGTCGCCGCGCTTCGCAAGCCTGCCATTCTTCCCGTCCACCGCAATGCGGTTGAGGAACCCGCCGGCCGCCACAAGCGGGAAGATGCGCGACGACGTCTGCTCCAGGCATCCGTGCGGATATTCCGCGAGGAACTCGAGCGCTCCCACAAGCCGGGAAAGCGCGCTAGCACCAGGCGTGAACTGCCTCACCGCAGCCTCGGGAACGATGCCCGCCTTGTCCACGGGGAATGCCTTCGCCTCACCGGGATTGAGAATGAGCGTCCCGCTCCGCTCGCGGCTCGCCACGGCTGGGCGCACCGGCAGCAGGATAGTCTGCTCGTGCTTCTCGCCGCATCCTTCGCTTCTGAAGACGATCCTCGCCTCGCCCGGCGCGCCGACGGCCCTCGCGCGCACGGTGCGCGTGACGGACGCTCCGTCCGCCAGCTTCTCCACACCCTCTTTCGCGCCTTCGCACGCCACTCCAGAGCTCGCCTCGACTTTCCACTTCGCCTCGCCCGCCGCACCGCTGCGGTTGGCGAGCGTCACGGTGACGTCGAACGAATCGCCGGGCGCCGCAAAGCGTGGCGCGTCGCTCTGCATCACGAGCTTCGGCGTCACCTTCTGGCGCACGTCGCCCGCGCCTGTGGCCTTGGCGGAAAGCGCCACCGCGGCCACTCGAACTTCACCCACGAACTCGGGCAGCTCGAAAACGGCACGCCCAACTCCGTTCGTGAGGGGCACGGCGGTCTGCCAGAAGGCGATGGTGCGGAAACGCCTGGTGGGAACGGGGCTCACCCTTCCAAGCATCTCGGCGCCCATGTCGCCACCAGTCTTGAAGCCGCGTGCCTTCGTGGGATCGCCGTCCCACACCGGCAGCAGATTGTCGAAGAGGTCGTAGAGCGGCAGACCGGCCGTGCGAAGACGCGCGAAGAAGTCCACGGGCTTCAGCGCGTTCCATCCGGTGAGCAGGTGTATGCCTTCGTCCACCACCGTCACCACGGCCACCATGCCCGTCGCCGCCTGGCCGACCGCCGTCACGTCCGCCGTGAGCGTGCCGCCGCCGTCTTCGCCCACCTTGTAGGCGGTCTTCACCGCCACGGGGAACTCGTTCTCCCAGCGGCGGACGGCGAGCGCCGTGTAGCCATGGGCGCGCGCGGTCTGGCGGCGGCCGCCGTTCTCGGCGCTCTGCACCACGCTTATCGCAATGTCCAGGTTCGGAGCCCACGACCCGTCCACCTTGTCGAGCGAGATCTCCTGCGTGGGGCCTTCGAGCTTCAGGACGCGTTTCGAGACCACCCTGTCGCGCATCGTCGTTAGCAGCGCCCATCCGGCGAACGGCGACTTCACGAGAAGACGCGGCACGTCGCCGGGACGGTACACCTCCTTGTCGAGGGAGAGCGTCACCTTGCTAGGATTGGAGAGCGGCGCGCGCACGGAATCGTCGCCGCGGCTTCCAAGCCAGAACGAGCAGCCGAAGCTTGCTCCGCTCGCCTCGTCGGTGAGCGTGAGCGCGTAGTCGCCGTCCAGCCGGAACGGAATCTCGAGCTCAACGTCGCCGTCCGCCTTCGTCTCGATCTCGGCAACTGGGCTCTTCTGCGGCATGCGCACACGTTCGCAGTGCCATGTCGACCAGCCGCGGCCATCCTCCTTGCAGCTGTACACGCTCTCGACGCGGTCGAAGGCCACCTTGAGCCTCCTCGCCTCGGGAAGGCGCGTTCCATCAGGCCGTACGCACGCGACTTTAGTCTTCGCGAAGCCCTTGTCTGGAATGCGCACATTTCCTCCTATCGTGGTGCCGATGTAGAACGGATAGTAGTGCAGAACGCGATTTCCGCGGGCTCTCGCAGGGCGCCCGCCTTCTTCGAACACCGTTCCCTCGCCTATCGCGAGCACTGCGGCCTTCGGCCTTCCGCTCTCCTCGAGAAGCGGTGCCTTGTAAACGGCGCATCCTTCGTCGTTCAGGGGGAACTTCCAGAGACGGCGGTAGCTGGGCTTGAGGCCGAGGTCTTCGTTGCCGAAGTGCCATGCCTCCCAACCCTTCGGCTTGAATGGCGAATCCATGAACACCACCGCGCCAGCGCTCGTGAGCCCACGCGCCGGACCGCCGTAGAGATGCCCGGCCTTGACGGCGAACGAGAAGTTGGTGGCGTTGTCGCCTGCCGGCTCCACGCTCACACGGATCTGCGGCGGTGCGAACTCCTCCACGCTCACGGCGCGGCCGCCGTAGATGCGGGCGTTCTTCGCGTTGCCCGGCGCGGCGACGTTGATCTGCCAGCGTCCGCTGGGCAGCTCGGCGGGAACTGCGAACGAATCGCACCACGCGGCGCCATGGGCGTCAGAGACCACGGTCTTGCGCTGCACCACCTCGCCGTTAGGATCGCGCAGCAGGAACTCTACAGGGAACGGCTTCGGGGCCTCGTTCGCGCCGTTGCGGAGTACGGCGTGTACGAACATATGCTCGTTATGGCGATATATGCCGCGCTCTGTCCAGACGAATGCCGTCACGTCGTTCGCGCGCAGATATCCTTCGCGCGTGCCAGCGCCAAGAGTCTCTTCTATGGTCTGGCGTTCCTGCAGGCAGACGAAGGAAGTGTCCCTGCCGTCTGCTGTCTTGACGACCACGGCGAAAGGCTCGGCGCGCGAGGAGCAGACGACGTCGCATATGCCCTTCGAATCGGTGCGTCCATTGACGAGGTGGCGGTTGTTGGAGCCGTAGACGTCAATTACGCAGTTGGTGACTGGCGCGCCGGTGGTGAGGGACGTGGTCCAGGCTATGATGCGTTCGCCTTCGCGGCGCACGGTGATGCCGATGTCGGTGATGCAAACGAGCTTGTAGCGGTTGGGGTTCCACTTCTCGCCGCGTTTGTCGCTCCACCACCAGCGGTCGTCCTTGCGGTCGCTGTCGGCCGAACGCACGGCCACGATGAAGACGCCGTTCGAAGCCGCGTCGGGGAGAGTGCGCAGGGCGAACGGGGTGACGCCGTGCTCGTTGACGCGGCCCATCGTCTCTACGTCCCATTCCATCAGATTGTCGGCGATGCTCTCCGTGACCTCGGAATCGGCGGAACCGTCGCCGTCTCCCCTGTAGTACACGCCATTGTATTTTCCGTTTTCGCGGGCAAGGAGCTGGACGATGTTGGCGGTTGGCACTGCGGCGGCGGCGCAGTGGATCTTCGCCACGTTCACGCTGTCCACGGCGAGCATGCGCGCGCCGCCGGGCGGCAGATAGCGCCCCGAATCGACGAACCGCACGCGCGGCGGAGCGTCCTTGCACTGGAGAATCTTCACGAAGTCGCGTTCAAGGGGTTCCACCTTCACCTCCACTTTGCTGACATTTTCGCGGTCGCAGGCGGATCTCGCCTCGGCGGTTGGTTTTGCGCCGGGCAGCCCGGCTCTCACGCGCAGAGTGAGATTTGTGCGGAATGCAAAATCGCCCCGCAGTTTCACCCTAGGCTGTTTCCTGTAATTGTCGTTGGAATCATAATCCCAGTCATAGCCATATTCGAAAGCCACCCCTCCATTGACAGGTTCCACAGTAATATAATCGCGCAGCACAGACGCATCAGGCTCGTGGCTAAACGTTATCGACATCTCATCATCGCCAATATATTTCACGTCTTTCACGCAAACATGCTCGATTTTAACGGTTGTCGTCTTTGGGGGACTGTCCCCCTCTCCTTTTTGGGGACTGTCCCCACTGCCTGGTTTGGCACCTGCACGGGGACTGTCCCCACTGTCTCTACGGGGACTGTCCCCCTTGGCTTTTTCACCTTCTTGAACGGTATGATTTCCTTCCGATTCCCCCTGCCCTTTCCTGTATTTTCTTTTCGCCGCATCGTTTTTTTCTGCACTTATAATGCCAACTGCCTTGTCCAGCAACGTCTCGCAGCCCTTTAGCTGCCTGTGCATCCATGTTGCCGAGCCAATGCCGCCAACCGCCGCAAGAACAAGCGCCCCCATGAGGCACCAAATCCCCGCCTTTTTGATTTTTCCGTTCATTTTCAGTTCCATGCTTTGCCTTTTTTGCACAATTGCATGGCGTACCCATATACGCCCTGCATACCCCTATTCGCATAGAGTAGATGCATCTTACAAGGGGAACTGAAAAAACTGGAGATGCAGTTTTTATGCAACACCAAGGAACAATGAGAAGACCAGAAAGCCAAGCTGCCCAGGAATCCCTAGGCAGCTAGAAAGTTAAGGCAGCTGAGCCATCGCGTCAGGTGTAGCGCAGGACTTCGTCCACAGTCGTGTAGCCGTCTAGAATGGCACGCACGCCGTCTTCGCGCATGGTTCGCATGCCAAGCTCGCGGGCCTTCTCGCGGATGATGAGCGTGGGAGAACGGGCGTTGATGAGCTCGCGGATCGGATTCGTCACGCGCAGATACTCGAAGATGGCCTTGCGGCCCTTGTAGCCGGTTCCGTTGCACGTCTTGCAGCCCTTGCCGAAGAAGAACTGGCGCCCGCCGATCTCGTCGCGCTGCAGGTTGATGCGGTCGAGAGTCTCATCGTCGGGATCGTAGCCCTCCTTGCAGTCTCGGCAGCACGTGCGCAGAAGTCGCTGGCCCAGCACCGCCTCGAGAGTGGAGGCCACCATGTACGGCGCCACGTTCATATCGACGAAACGCATCACTGCGCCTGCGGCGTCGTTGGTGTGAAGCGTCGAGAACACCAAGTGGCCGGTAAGTGCGGCCTGAATGGCAATTTCGGCCGTCTCGAGGTCGCGGATCTCGCCCACCATGATGATGTCGGGGTCTTGACGGGGGAAAGCGCGCAGCACCTTTGCGAAGGTGTTGCCCACTTCATGGTTGATCGGCACCTGCACAATGCCGTCCATGTCATATTCCACAGGCTCCTCGGCTGTGAGCAGCTTCGAGTCGATGGTGTTGATGCGGCGAAGGACGGAGTATAGCGTGGTCGTCTTTCCGGAGCCGGTAGGCCCAGTCACCACGATGATGCCGTTCGGCTTCTCGATGTCCATCGTCACCTGCTCGTACACGTCTTCCGGGAGGCCGACGTTTTCGAGGTCTAGCGAGGTGGCGCTCTGGTCGAGAATACGCATAACCACCGATTCGCCGTGCGTCGTTGGAAGACAGCTCACGCGGAGGTCCACGGGGCGGCCGGCCACGTTGATCGCGATGCGGCCGTCCTGCGGGATGCGGCGCTCGGCGATGTTGAGGTTCGCCATGATCTTCACGCGGGAGATGATGGCGGGCGCCATCGACACGTCAGGCGCCTTCACCTCGTATAGAGCGCCGTCCACGCGGTAGCGGATCTTGAAGTCCTTCTCGAAGGGCTCGATGTGGATGTCGGCCGCGCGGTCGACGACGCCCTGGTAGAGGATCATGTTCACGAACTTCACGACGGCGTTGTTATTGGCGGCGCCCTCAAGGGCCGCCACGTCGTTTGGGTCGCTCTTGAGCGAATCATCCGCGGTGAGTCCTTCGCCGATGGCATTGAGCATGTCGGCAACGGAATCGCTCGCGTCGCCGTAGTGCTGCGAAATGCGCTCGGCGACGTCCTTCTCGCGCGCCATGACGAAGCGCACTTCCTTCGAAAGGGAGAACGCGACCTCGTCGGAGACGCGGGGATCCACCAGATTCGCGGTGGCGAGGGTCACGGACGACTCGTCCGCGCCCACGCACAGTACGTTGTACATGCGCGCGATCGAGGCTGGTATGGAGTTTACGGTGTCGCCGTCCAGCTCCATCTTCGAGAGGTCCACCACCTCGCATCCCTGGTATGCGGCCATCATGCCGAGCAGGGTGTCCTCGTCGATGTAGCCGCCGTCCACCAGGATCTCACGCGAGGTCTTGCCGGCGTTGTTCGCCATTTCCTCGCGCACGCTCGCGACGCCCTCTTCGTCGAGGACGCCGTTCTTCTGCAGAAGATCGAGAAGCGGATCGAATTGCTCGGACATTACTGCTGCCTCATTTCTTCCTTGAGCTTTGCGACGACGGTGTCGGGATCCTGCGACTTGGTGATGAGCTCCTCGTAGGAGATGAGCCCGTTGCGGTAGTGGCCCATGAGGCAGGAGTCGAGCGTGACCATGCCGAACTTCGCGCCAGTCTGGATGTCGGAGCGGATCTGGAACGTCTTGTTGTCGCGGATGCGGCTGCGGATGGAGGGCGTGGCAAGCATGATCTCGAACGCGGCGATTCGGCCGTGAACCTGTCCGTCGGGGCCGAGGCGCGGCAGAAGGATCTGCGAGATCACGGCCTGAAGACCCACGGAGAGCTGCGTGCGCACCTGCTCCTGCTGGTCTGTCGGGAACGCGTCGACGATACGGTCGATCGTCTCGGCGGCGCCGGTGGTGTGGAGCGTGCCGAACACGAGGTGGCCTGTTTCGGCCGCGGTGATGGCGGCTCCGATCGTCTCAAGGTCTCGCATTTCGCCCACGAGGATCACGTCGGGGTCCTGACGGAGCGCGCGGCGGATGGCCTCGGCGAAGGATGGAACGTCGGCGCCCACCTCGCGCTGCGTCACGAGCGAGTTCTTAGAGGTGTGGTAGAATTCGATGGGGTCCTCGATCGTGATGATGTGCACGCCGCGCTCCTGGTTGATGACGTCGATCATCGAGGCGAGCGTGGTCGATTTGCCGGAGCCGGTGGGGCCCGTCACGAGACTCAGGCCGCGCGGCTTGAAGAGGAGCTCCTTAACCGTCTCGGGCAGGCCGATCTTCTCGAGCGTGAGCAGAGTGGAGGGAATCATGCGCAGCACGCAGCCCCAGCGCTTGCGCTCCTTGAACACGGAGACGCGGAAGCGTGTGCCGTCCTCATGGGCCACGGCGAAGTCTGCGCCGCCCTTTCGCTCCACCTCCTGGATCTGCTCCTCGGTCATGACCTCGGTGCAGAGCTTGTAGGTGTCGGCCTCGTCGAACACCTCCTCGGAGATCGGCTGAAGTTCGCCGTGCACTCGAAGCTCAGGCGGCATGAACGCTCGCACATGAAGGTCGCTCGCGCCATAGTCGATGGTGGCCTGCAGCAGTTGGTGCATTGTGATTTCGGTTGCCATAGATTGTCCTCAATTCCGTTCCGTGCGCATAGTATAGCATAAACGGCTCTATGGCACAATCCAGTGGCAGCGCAAATTTTTTTCACGATATGCTTTACGCGCGCAGGAAGAGCCAAAGGGAAGGGACGAGGAGGAGCAGATCGCGGAGGATGGCGGGGAGCGGGCCGGCGGAATCTTCATAGCCGACAGCTCGGCCTTCGCCCCACAGCACGCCTTGACGCGAGAAACCGACACCACCGCGCTTCCGACATTGCGAATCTCAACCCTGCCGACGACATTTGAACCTACGGCCACCTCGTCAAACGCCATTCCCTCAGGCGGCACAGCCAATCTCGGCGCGGCAAAAGCCACAGAGGAAATGAGAATCAGAAAGCAGCACAGGCAACAAGAGACAGCATATTGAACCCAATGCGACAAATGGTAGGGCCCGCTCGCCGAGCGGGCCGCAATGAAGCGCCGACGCAACATCACCGGCGCATCATTGCGGACGGCTCGGGGAGCCGTCCCTACCGCGCCGCTCTCCCGCGCTGACACTTTCACTTCACACCAGACCTTTCGTTGATGCGCCTGATTGCGGCTTCGGCG
>JAFXIL010000174.1 GCA_017563185.1 Kiritimatiellia bacterium
ATTCGGAGAGTAGTTTTATGCATTTTCAGAATTTTCGTTATTCGAACTTTTGGTCGGCGAATGAAATCCCATCTGTCTTGGAGTGAATGAAGGGCTTGTAAAATGGGCGTTTGGAGAGAAAGCGGTTGTTTTAGAAATAGAAAATCCCTCCTGTCCGCAGGTGCAGGTGAGGAACGGAAAAATAACTTTTCCTATGATTTTCTATTTCGTTGAATCGCTCCCCACCTCCATCAACGACGCATCTTAATATTGGTTGAAATATGGCGAAAGGATAAACAATGAAAACAAACTATGTAATGAGGTAATTTCAAAACCCTCGGGGTTGCTCTGTAGCGAGCATTCGCCACTATGCCATAATTGAAGAATTCGAGTTTTTGCGTCGATTGGCGCAGTTGGCGCCGCATCGGGGCATGGCCACGAACAGGCGGGCCTTCCCGCCAAGCTCGCCGACTTCCTCGTCAAGGAACGGGAACACTCCCTGCGCGACTTCGCGCCACAGGCGAAGGGAATTGCGCTCCCCCGCGTCCTCTCGTCTGCCAGTCTCTTCGCATTCGTTCGCTTTCATGTCCATGTTGTGGCACATAAATGCGACAATGCAAGAATAACAGGTGAAATATTTTAATTACCCCCCCCCACCCAAAAAAGAAAACAGTATTTTCCTCCTTGCGCCACAATGGACGTTTTTCTATACTGCCGTCGTGATTCTTCAATTGTGTTTTTGCAGTTATGGTGTTTTTCAGGCTGGGTGGCTTGAGCTGCAAAAACTTCGAATGAGGGGTTTTGAAATTACCTCTGCTGACTGGAAGATTTTTTTTGATGAGATAGACAAATGGGAAGATCTTGAAGATGGTTTCCCGATGCAGCAAAGTCGCGACATCCGGCTATGAAGGCAATTAGAGATGTGGGCTATGAAGGCAGAAGCATAATTTTTTCAAAGGAGAATGCACGAGGGTCCGAATCGTCAGAATATGCGAAATTATTGGAATATGTAGCGGTACGAGATGGAGAGCGGATGAAGCTCTTTATAGTTACAAATATTGCATCGCGGAAAGACTTGGCGAGGCTCAAATATCTAGAAGTTAACCCACCGTCCGTGTTGCACACGGGATGTAAATAACCTAGTCGTCGTAAATCATTCGACCTTCGCGGATGGCGTTGTACGACCGGCGTTCGCATTCCTGCCGTTTTCTGTAGCGCGTCTCGAACGACTGGTTCTCGGCGCACGGCACAAAACCGTCCATGTCGGCGCGCGGCGTTGTCTTTAGACGCTCCTCTCCTTTCCGGATGATCGCAAGAGCCTTCGCGTATTCGGGTTTGCCCTTGACCGCATAGAGGATGCGCGAATGTTCGGGGCGGTCGAAGTTCAGCTGTTCGCGGCGCGGCGGACTGAACGTTCTCGGAATGCTCGCACCTGTGATCTTCTGGAGTTCGTCGTGTTCCGCGCGCGTGATCGGCATGCGGCCGCCGTAGCTGTCGGGAAAGGCAAATTCATAGCACGGCCAGTAGGGCGCGTTGATGTCCAGCCACGTGATCACGCGGTCGCGCTCCTCCTCCGTGATGCCGCTCTTGCCGTGTCCACAGAGTTTCTTCACAAGCGAGGTTCAGCTTTTCGCCGGCCTTTTTCCCGTAGTCGTGGCACGAGACGCACCGCCTGTCGAATATTGGCTGCACTTCCTTCTGGTACGAGTAGAGGTGCGGAGGTGTGCCTTTGCCGAGTCCTTTCAGATTGTAGGCCCCGTCGAGCTTCGATGGGGCGCGAGACAGCGCGAGCGGCGTTTTCTCCATCTTGGGGACGTCGCCCGTCCTGTTTTCATGGCATCCCACGCATCCATAGCGTTCGCCCGGCTGCAGATACGCGCCGCTGCGCATCGACTGCACCATCCGCCCATCCGCGTCGAGCGCCTGGAAATAGACGTATGTGTTGCCCGGCACCTCGAAGTAGGCGCTGCCATCCTCCTCCACCGGCACCGTGCCGAGAATCCGCTTGTTCTCGAACGAATGCCAGTTCATCGCGGGCGCAACGTCGCTGAACCAGCTGCGCTGCGGCAGGTAGATGCGCTTCTCCGGACTCTCCACCACGCGTAGTGCCTTGATCGAACCCTTCGCCACGCCTTTCATGTGCGTGCCCACGTACACGTTCTGCACGTAGAAGCGTCCCGGCGCATTCGGCGCGTCGTAGATGCGCTGCTCGGAAGTGCGCGTCGTCTATCGGATACGGATCTGCGTATTTCGTGCGCAGAAAGGCGGGATTGTCGAAGACGAAATGCCCGCCGCTAACGGGATAGGAGCCGGGAACGTCGGCTTCCGTGCGGATCTCCTCGCGGAACGACGCGGGCCAGGTGCGCAGCACGGAATCCTTGCCGTCGATGCCCAGCGAACGGTCGATCAGGCCGAGCGCGCCCCAGGGACGGTCGTGGCACGCGCACAGCACGGCGATTGCGCGGGACGGATTGGAGAGTGCGCGCGCGCTCAACACGCCGCCGGGCGAGACGGTGTTGTTGCCCCAGAACAACGCGTGGTGCGTGCCGTCCGGGTTGCAGGTCCAGAGTCCCTGCGCATCGCCGTAGTTGCGGTCCACGTACTCCCAGCGGTCGTAGAGGATGCGTCCGTCGGTGAGGATGGCGGGGTGCCCCTCGAAGAGCGTCGATCTGCCGATCTGGTGGATGTTCGCGCCGTCGGGCTTCATCTTGAAGAGGTTGCACATGATGTTGCGGTTGCACATGCAGTACTTCGGCTCACGCGTGGAGGCGAAAACGATGTCGCGGCGCTCGCCGGTGCGCGGGTCGAGCGCGCGCATCGCGCCGTGCGTGACGTACTTTGCCTCGTTGATCTCGCCGCACTGGAAGAGGGTCTCGGTGTTGTGGTGGTCTGGACGCCACATCGCGTGCGTAGCTGTTTGCGGAATTGACAGACGAGGGGAATGCGTATATAATACTAACCGAGGTCAAGGAAAGGTGATCAGTCAATGACAGCAGAAAAAATGTTCTTCAAAAGACTCACAATGTTCATCGCGCTTGCCGCGTGCTCTGCGGCGATGAATCTCGCGGCGGCGTTCGCGCCGGCCGACGTTATCGTGTACACGCGCTGGAAGTACGTGCGCAACCCCCAGACAGGCGAAGTGGTGGCCAAAGGCGCGTTTCACCACGAGTCCACCGAGGTCGGCGCAGAGGAGGTGCGCCGCTACTTCACGGCGAACGGCCTGAGCTGCCTCGTTACGGACGACCCCGCCGTGTTCACGAGCGACGCGATGAAGAAGGCGCGCTGCATCCTCCTTTGCGTCACCAACCACGAGCTCTTCGAGACGGACGCCCAGCGCGAGGCGTTCTACAAGTTCGTGGAGAACGGCGGCGGCCTCGTGGCCACGCACTCCGCGAGCGCCAACGAGCGCGGCAAGCAGCGCTTCCGCGACTTTCTTGGCGGCGCCTTCGAGCGCCACTATGTGGCGCACCAGAGCGTTCCCTTCACACATGCCGACCGCACGCACCCCGCGATCGCGTGCCTTCCGGCTGACTACGTGTGGGCCGACGACGAGATATACCTCAACCATCCCGACGAGAAGGTGCGTCCGCTCCTGATCCTCGACTGGAAGGACGTTCTTCCCAAGAGCCGCAAGAGCGACAAGTGGGGCTGCCCCAAGATCGGCGGCCACGTGCTCGAGTGGTGCAAGACGTACGGCAAGGGACGCATCTTCTACACGGCCCTCGGCCACAACCCGAAGGACTGGGCCAAGATGGAGTGGCAGATGCACCTTCTGGAGGCGACGCGCTGGGCCATGGGGGAGCGTCCCGACCGCGTGCAGAAGGCCACGCCCGTCGCCATCGCCCGCCGCACGATCGACGGCGCGGAGTGCGTGAAGGACGGCAAGACGGTGTGGAAGTTCAACATCGCGAACCGCGAGTCGAAGCCGTTCGTGCATCCCCTCTCCCTGCCCGACGGCCGCTGCATCACGACGGTGCGTCCCAAGGACCATCCCTGGCACCTCGGCCTCTGGTTCTGCTGGAAGTTCATCAACGGCCTCAACTACTGGGAGCCGCGCGGGCCGGTGATGCAGAACCTCTTCCCCGACGGGATGACCGTTGTGAAGGACGTGGCGATCGCGCCAAAGGGAGGCGCCTGCAACGTGTCGTTAAAGATGTGGTACGGCCCGCGCGCCGAGCCGGGCAAGGTGCTGCTCGACGAAGACCGCAATATCGCATTCTCGGCGCCCGACGAGAAGGGGGGCTACACGATCTCCTCGCGCCACGTGTTCACGGCGCGGGCGCAGGTGACTCTCGACTGCAGGCGCCCCGTGGGCTACGGCGGCTTCTCGCTGCGCATGGCGCCTCTGGTGCGCGGCTTCAAGGCGAGCGGAGAGGGCGGCACGCCTAATCCCGACCGCAACGTGGCGGGTCCGGAAGGCATGAAGTCCGTCACCTACACTGATCCCGCGACGGGGCACGGCGTCACGCTGCGCGTTGTGAAGTCCATTTCCACCGAAC
The DNA here is from genome assembly GCA_017563185.1 of Kiritimatiellia bacterium. Taxonomy (GTDB): domain Bacteria; phylum Verrucomicrobiota; class Kiritimatiellia; order RFP12; family UBA1067; genus RUG572. Next base: position 4,479 of record JAFXIL010000174.1, read on the forward strand.
GCATCTACACTTGGGCCTCGCACGAGTTCGCAAACCCGGTGCCCATGTACGAGAAGCCTCTCACGCTCAAGCCCGGCGAGAAGCTGGAGCTTGAGTACGAGGTGAAGGTGTTCTGATGTTTTAAAGCACGAAAAGGAGAAATGAGATGAAGAGGAGAGAGTTTTTGAAGGCGACAATTGCTGCGGGGGCTTTCCCTGTGATCGTGCCGTCGAGCGTGCTGGGCAAGGATGCGCCCAGCGGCAACATCCAGATCGCGCAGATCGGATGCGGGCGCATCGGGCGCACTATGGACGCGCCAGGGTTCCTGCGCGCGAAGGGCGCGCGCGTGGTGGCGGCGTGCGATCTCGACTCGCGCCGCCTCGAGGACATGCGCCGCGCGGTCGCTCGCCACTACAAGGAGAAGTCCGCTGATTCCGTGATGGGCGCGCGCGACTTCCACGACCTGATCTCGCGCAGCGACGTCGACGCCGTCTCGATCTCCACTCCCGACCACTGGCACGCCCAGATTGCAATCGAGGCCGCGTTCGCCGGCAAGCACGTGTACATGCAGAAGCCCGCATCGCTCACCATCCGCGAGGGACGTCTCTTCGCGGACGCGATCAAGGAGACAGGGCGCATCTTCCTGCTGGGCTCGCAGCAGCGTTCGTGGGACCAGTTCCAGAGGGGGTGCGCGTTCGTGCGCGAAGGGCGCCTCGGCAAGATCAAGCTCATCGAGGTGGGGCTGCCCGGCGATCCCGCCGGCGGCTCCACGAAGGAGATGCCCGTGCCCGAGTGCCTCGACTACGACTTCTGGCTCGGGTCCACGCCGAAGGTCTATTACACCGAAGACCGCGTGCACAGCCAGCACCCCGATCTCGGCAGGGCGATCAGCTCGCGTCCGGGATGGCTCAGGTGCGAGCAGTTCGGCGCGGGCATGATCACCGGCTGGGGATCGCACCACCTCGACATCGTCCACTGGGCGATGGGCTGGGAGGGGATCGGCGCAAAGTACATCGAGGGCAGGGGCAGGTTCCACAAGGGCGGCCTATGGGACGTCCATGGCGAATACGACGTCACGCTCACATATCCGGACGGAACGCCGGTGCGCGTGTGGAACAAGTATCCGTGCGGCGTGAGGTTCGTGGGCGAGAAGGGCTGGATATTCGTGAGCCGCGGCGCGGCCAAGGCCACGGCCAGCGATCCACAGATCGGCGGCAAGACGCTCAAGGCGCTGGACGCGAGCGATCCTGCGCTCATCGCCGGCGCGCCATCCGTCGTTCTCTACCCGAACCTCATCAAGAACCCCGGCCGCCACCATCAGAACTTCATCGACTCCATCAAGGCCAACGTGCCGAGCGTGGTGCCCGCCGAGACGGCGCACCGCTCCTGTACGGCGTGCCTCCTCTCCTGGATCGGCATGAAGCTCGGGCGCAGGCTGGAGTGGGACTGGAAGAGCGAGACGTTCGTCAACGACCAGGAGGCGAACTCGATGCTCGAGCGAGCCGAGCGCGCGCCCTACGGCGCGAAGCGCGCCTACGAGCGCCTCAGCCGCAAGTTCAAGCGTTCTTGACATTCATTTTGCACTTGTCGTATGGCGTGCGCATCGTCTTTTTGATATAATTAGGGCCGTCACCACGGAATAAGGAGCAAACACAAAATGGCAGAGAAAAAGGACAAGGCGGCGGAGCCCGCGAAGAAGACGAACACGGCGCTTGACGCAGTGCTGAGCCAGATAAAGAAGGAGTTCGGCGAGCTTTCGATCATGCGCCTCGGCGGCGAGGAGCACGCGAACATTCCCGTGATCTCCACCGGCGCGCTTTCGCTGGACCTCGCGCTTGGCGTGGGCGGCCTTCCGCGCGGGCGCATCGTGGAGTGCTACGGCCAGGAGTCTAGCGGCAAGACCACCCTCGCCCTGCACGTGGTCGCGAACGCGCAGAAGGCCGGCGGCGTGGCGGCGTTCATTGACGCCGAGCACGCGCTCGACCCGGGATACGCGAAGAAGATCGGCGTGAACCTGGACGACTTGCTCGTGGCCCAGCCCAACAGCGGCGAAGAGGCGCTCTCGATCTGCGAGCAGCTCTGCAAGAGCGGCGCCCTCGACGTGATAGTGGTGGACTCCGTGGCGGCGCTCACCCCGCAGGCCGAGATCGACGGCAACATGGGCGACTCGCACATGGGCCTGCAGGCGCGCCTCATGTCGCAGGCGATGCGCAAGCTCACCGGCGTCCTCGCCAGCACCAAGACGCTCTGCATCTTCACGAACCAGGTGCGCGAGAAGATCGGCGTGATGTTCGGCAACCCGGAGACGACGCCCGGCGGCAAGGCGC
>JAFXIL010000175.1 GCA_017563185.1 Kiritimatiellia bacterium
GTCGCCCATGAACGGGCCTGCGAGAAAGTATGCTGGCGTGCCGGGGGCAAACGGCGCAAACGGCATGACCACCGTGACGGACTCGTTCGACGCCGATGCGCGCATTACGCCCGCCGCATCGTCTGCGTTTGCGCCAACGGCAATCGATGCGGCAACCGCCGCAAAGGCAAACTTGTGGAATTCTCTCTTCAAAACAATACCCTCACAACCGTCTCCATCGGCATCCTCCTGCCCAAAGACGGCTCAAAGTGTATCATACCCACAAGCAGAAGTCAATGCCACATTTTTTCGTGGGTGTGAGCTCATGGCCGCGGGGTTTTGAAGACCGCTGGTCCTGCGGCCCACAGCTCACGCTTCACGCGGTCGTACCGAACCACAGCGGAACTCCAGAACCACCCTCCGCCGCTCCAGCCGCACCAAGTCCAATGGACACCTGTTTCCGCAAAGCCTTTCAGAAAGCAGATCGAAAACAAGAGCAGCGTCAATTGTCTTGTCATGAGGCGCGGCGCTACTGCTTCTTCTTTTCCATGAGCTTCTGGTATTCGGCGGCGCTGCGAGAGCCGGTGAGGCAGGCGCTGGAATGCGTGCGCGTGGCATCGGTCACGCCAACGAACGGCAGCTGCGGATCCGGCGGCTCGAATGCGGCGAAGAAGTATTCGCGCTGAGTGTGCTCGTCGATGTCGAGGCGCACGAACTCGAAGGCGTTCGTATCGATCTTCACCACGCCGCGCTTCACCATTTCGTAGAAGCGCTGGCAACGTCCACACGCCTCGCGCCCGATCGAGACGAGAACCTTCTTGTTCTTCCTGCCGGCCTCCTCGCACACCTCGGCGAAGTCCTTCTCCGGCGGAAGATACGGCGGCAGGCTTAAGACGGCAGGCTTCTTCTGAAGCTCCTCGATTTCCTTCCTGAGCGCGTCGTGCGCAGGCGACTGCGCGAGCGCGAGCGCCGCCGCCACTGCGGCCGCGAGAAACATTGCCCTTCTAGTTCTCTTCATCGCTTCATCTCCTCCACTTTTAGCGGTCTCACCACAACCGCGATCGGCTCTGCAGGGCAGCCCGCCTCGCACGAACCGCATCCGCGGCACAGCGCGGCGTCGATTGTCGGATAGCTCACGTCGCCCTTGCGTTCAAGCCTGACGGCCTTGAACGGACAATACTCGTCGCACACGGCGCAGTATTCGTTCTTCGCCCACGCGAGGCACTTTGAGCGGTCGATAACCGCAATGCCGATTGGCATCGCGTGCTTCTGGTCGAGCGTGAGCGGCCTGAGCGCGCCCGTGGGGCACACCTCCGTGCATTTGACGCAGTCGTGGAAGCAGTACGAGTCGAAGTCAGGGTCGGTCGCCACCCTTCTGCTGCGCAGATGCAGAACCGGCGTGAAGAGACCGTCCACGCCCGTCTCGCCGAAGTCCGGCACGATGAGCTTGTATGTGCAGGCCGCCATGCAGTTCCCGCAGCGCGCGCACAGCGCGTTGAAGCGCGTGAGGTCTGCGCCCGGCGGACGTATCGCGCGCGCGGCATTCGCCCCCATTGTCCGTCCTGCGGCCACGCCGGCCGTCGCAGCAGCGGCCGCAAGGACCGCGCGCCGCGTCATCGAACCGCCCATAACCCTCGGAGCATCCTCGTCAGCGCCGCGGCTCAGCAGCTTCCTTCCCGCCTCCATCAGCGCCTCCTGGAGGCCGCCTAGCGGACACAGCCTGTGGCACCACACGTTGGGCATAAGCACGCTCAACAGCAGTATCACCACAAAACCTATGCCCGTAGCGCCTGCCGCCACAGCGAGCGGAGTGCGCCATGCGGCGAAGAAGCCGTTGAAGATGCACAGCGGGTCAAGCCATATCGCAAGCGGATATCCGCATGCGGCCGTCACAACAATCACCAGCGCGAGCGCCTTGTTCAGGCGCGGCACGCGGCGGACAATCTTGCGTCCGCGCGGATTGAGAAGACCCGCCGTCTCGGCGAGGAAACCCATCGGGCAGAACTTCCAGCAGAACACCCTTCCGCGGAAGAACGAGAGCACGAGAAGCGGCACGCCAAGCAGCAGCGTCCAGCCCACCCACTCGCGCGCGGCGAGCGCGCCGAAGAGGTTCAGGAGCGGACTCAGCCGCGGCAACACCGCCTTCACCCAGGCGGGCGGCACCTTTGTCCCCATGGGCAGATAGTCGGCCCATGGGAAAGCGCACAAGGCCGCAGCCGCCAGGATGGCGAGCCGCAGCGCGTTTCTGCGAAGCCACTTCATGACTTGCCTCCTAGACTTCCACGCGCACTATCTCGACCTTGTCGAGATCGATGCAGCCAACGCCGAGCTCGGCGGCAATGCGGATGTGCGGGATGTCGGCCGGCTTCTTCTTGAAGAGAGTGGCGGCATACGCATCGGCCGCAACGGGATCCGTCGCGAAGATGATCTCGTGCGGATGGGCGAGGGGACCAGGCCCCTGCGGACCGCGGTCCAGCAAGATGCGCGTGGCGTCGATGATGATCAGCGTGGGCTTCAGGTAGGTGCTGAAGTCGGCGATGCACTGGTGCAGGCCCTGGCGGTGCCAGCCCTGGCGCGTACGGTTGTCGATCGCGCCCATCCAGTTCTTCATCGAGAGCGTGAGCATCGCGCCGCCGTGGTGCTTGGCGACCGGCATGTTGACGAGGCAGTCGGCCTCGATCAGGTCGCGCGTCACGCGCGCCTTCTTGCAGATCTTGCCCTTCGGCACCTCGACGGAGACGTAGTCGTTGCCCTTGGGACGGTACAGCTTCGCGCCTGTGCCCTTGATCGCGTCCAGAACGCCGCACGCCGGGAACGTCTCGCGTTCAGAGTGGCAGGTGTTCTCGGGAATCACTATCTGCTTCACCTTTGCCTTCTCGGCTGCGAGAATCACCGCGCGGATGATGTCGGGATGAGTGTTGCCGCCCTGCTCGGGGGTGGACTTCCAGGCGAGGTTTGGCTTGAGGGCCACCTTCTTGCCCTCCTTGAAGAACTTGCCCCATCCGCCCATCTTCTCAATGCCGACGGCAATCATCTTGGGGATGTCGTTTCCGTGCACCACTACGATGCGCGATTTCTTCTCCTCCCCCAGGGCCGATGCCGGCACTGCGGCCGCGAGCGCTCCAGCTGCGGCGGCGGTGGCGCTCTTCCTGATGAAACTGCGACGCTGGATCTTCTTCATGGTGGTATTCCTTATGGTGACTTTGCCAGAACGGTCTTATTTTATCAGATTTGGATAAAGAGCGCAATAGACACGCGAAATCATTTCGCGGGCGCGTCGAAGAGGCCAAGATTCCTGGCGTCGACAGCGCGAACGTCAATGCCCTTCTTCACGGCCTCGGCTGCGGCGGCGCCCGCGCCGATTCCCGTGGCCATGGCGTTGCCCATCACGCGGCAGCTGGCGAGCGCCTCATGCGTCGCCGAGATGCAGCGCCCGCAGAAGAGGAGGCCGTCCACCTTCTTCGGCACAAGCGCGCCGTAGGGGATGTCGTACGGCTTCACGCGGCGCGCGCCGCCGGTGACGGCCTTGTCGTGACCGTCGGCCTGGCCTGCGCCGGCGGGGTTGTGGATGTCGATCACGAAGGAGCACTTGCGCGCCACGGCGTCCTCGCGCTTGCGCCCGGAAAGGACGTCCTCCGTGGTGAGCCTGTCCACGCCCTCGAAGCGGCGCGTCTCGCGCACGCCCACCACGGCGGGCATCTCGGCGATGCGGGCGTTCTCATAGCCGGGCAGATGGCGGCGCATCACGTCGACTATCTGCGCCGCCTGCTTGCGCGCCGCGATCTCGGCCTTCGTGAGATCGGCCGAGCGCGAGCCGTAGAGGCCGTTCACCTGTGTGGCGTTCACCACGTTGAGATTCTTCGCGCGTCCGGGATAGAGACGTATCACGCCGACTTCGGGAGGAAGGTTGCCAGCCTTGATCTCGTCCTGCACGATGTCCTCCCATTTCCTGCCGTTGACGATACAGCGCCTGCTGCGGGCATGTTCCTCCGAAACGCAGATGAACCTCTTCGCTGGATTGAACCCGCCAACCGTGAACATGATGCTCATCGGCTGCACGAGCCCGTCGCTCTTGCGCCCCTCCTCGTAAGGCACTCCCGCGGCGGCGGCGACTATGCCGTTGCCGGTGGCGTCGATCACGACCTTGGATCTGAACGTGCGCTCGCCCTCCACGCACTGAACGCGCACGCCGACCACGCGGCTGCCTTCCATCACCGGACCCAGCACGTGCGCGTGGAGCATCACATCCGCCCCGGCCTCCCTCAGGAGGTCGTACGCGCGCACGTCCGCCAAGTGGAAGTCGACGCTGCCACCAAAGCCGACCCTCTTCGCTATCTCCCTCACTGCGGAGCTGTCGGTGGCGAACGAGAACGGACTCACCATCGCCGACACGGCCATCCCTCCAAGCCTCCCGCCCTTCTCCAGAAGAAGCGTCTTCGCCCCTCGCGTCGCGGCCGTGTAGGCGGCGCCGATTCCGGCCGGTCCTCCACCCGCCACGATCACGTCATAGTCGGCCGCCGAAGCGAACAGCGCCGTCAACATAGCTGCAACAAGCATCTTTTTTTTCATTGCCAATCCTTTTCTTTGCGATAACAAACTCGAAACTCAATGTCAGAACGTGCGGGCGATGTCGCTGGGCATGTGCCAGGCATTCGGCGCGAGATAGACGGGGAACACCTGCACCCCGTCCGGAGCGCAGTTGCGCTTGAAGGACTGCGAGAAGAAGCGCGCGAGGAAGAGGTCCAGCCACTTCGCGATCTCGGCTGCCGTGTACGCGCCGCGGAACGCCTTCTTCGCCGCCTTCAGGATCTCCGCCCGTCCCTCGCATTCCGCCACGAAGTGCCAGAGGAAGAAGTCGTGCAGCTCGTAGGGGCCGATGGCGCTCTCCGTCTTCTGCGCGATCTTCCCGCGCTTCGCGGGCAGCAGCTCCGGGCTTACCGGCGTCGCGACAATGTCGAGAATCGCGTCAGCGGCGGCGCCGAGCCCAGGCCTCGCCCTGCGCAGTTCGTCAGTCACGCCGCCCGCCCACCATCTGCACACGTCGCGCACCGCGGTCTTCGGAACGCCCGCGTTCACGCCGAACATGCTCATGTGGTCGCCGTTGTACGTGCACCAGCCAAGGGCGATCTCGCTCATGTCGCCGGTGCCGAGCACGATGCCGCCCGTCTGGTTCGCCTTGTCCATGAGTATCTGCGTGCGCTCGCGCGCCTGGGCGTTCTCGAAGACGACGTCGTGGCGCGACGCGCTCTGGCGGATGTCCTTGAAGTGCTGGCGGCAGGCGGCGGTGATGTCTATCGTCTCGAGCTTGAGGCCAAGTCCCTCGCAGAGCTTCTCGGCGTTTGACTTCGTGCGCTTCGTCGTGCCGAAGCCCGGCATCGTGTACACGTGAACGCCCTTCTTCGCGTCAAGCCCCAGAAGGTCGAACGCGCTCACCGCAACCAGAAGCGCAAGCGCGCTGTCGAGCCCGCCGGAGAGCCCAAGCGTCACGTCGCGGCAGCCAATCGCGGCAAGGCGGCGCGCAAGGCCCGTCACCTGGCGTGGGAACACTTCGGCGGCGCGTCCGCAGAACGGCAGGCGCGGATCGGCCCCCTCGCCAACAAAAGACAGCTTCATCGGCTCGCCGAAGCGTATCTTCGGCGCCCCCTTCACTCGAGATGCCGCCTTGAGGAACTTCTCCTGCGCCGCCGCGAGCACCTTCTGGAAGGCAGGATGGTCGTTAAGTGAGCCGCAGTCGCCCCCGCGTATCGCGTCGCACGGGATCGTCACCTCTGGAACGCCGTCGCGCGCGAGGCTCCTCACGGCCTTCATCAGCACTTCCACATTGCCGGCGAGATTGCCAGGCCTCAGCAGAAGCATCACGTCAAACATCCACCTTGAGTCCATTTGATTCTCCTACTTCTTCTCCGTCTTTTCGGATGCGGGGAATACGATGAAAGCCGGGAAACCCTTTATGCCAAGGTTCTTGAAGTCGTCCAGCGCCTGGAACGCCTTGGGGTCCTCGGCCTGCAGGCGCACGACGGCGAAGTTCTTCAGCTCGGCCTTCACGGACGCCTCGCGGAACGTCGTATTCTCCATCGCGAGGCAGTTCTTGCACCATGTGGCCCACACGTCCACGAAGACCGGCTTGCCGGACTTCTTCGCCTCCACGTACGCCGCGCCCCACGTCTCGGGCGTTGCCTCGCGCACTCCCTCCACCACGACCTCTGCCTCCGCCTTTGCCGCCTTCTGCGCTTCGAACCCTCGCCACGCAAGCCAGCCGTACCATCCTGCCATCGCGAAGAACACAAGCGCGAACGCGCGGTTCACCCAGCTCATCCACGCGCCGGGTTTCGGCAGCACGGAGAATCCCGCCGCCGCAAACGGCCAGGGAAGTCCGAGGCCCGCACCCAGCACAAACGGAAACGCCACGGCCCACAGCTTTCCGGCGGCGCACCACTTCGCCGTGAGAAGAAGCGTCGCGAGCAGAATCGGCTCCACGCACGCGCCCGCAAGCGCCGCCGCCCCAGCGCCAAGGAGGAAGCATCCGCCGTATCCGCGCAGCGCGGGCGGACCGCTCTGCTGCTTCACGCCGGGCGCGGGCCTGCGCTTCGGACGGAACCGCGACAGGTCGATGAAGAACACTCCGCACATCGCAAGCCCCAGAACCGCGAACGCCGTGGCCGCCACCACGTTGAACCACGGATTCGACTGTATCGTGCCGAACGCCATTCCGCCGAACGCCGCCGCGCACCCAAGCGCCCCGTACGCGCATGTGATTCCAAGTCCATACGCGGCGCCGCGCTTCCATCCCCTTCCCACGAGAATCAGGTTCACCGGCACTAGCGGCAGCACGCACGGCGTGAGATTTGCCGCAAGACCTCCCACCAGCACCAGAAGCAGAATCACCAGAAGCGAATGGTCCTCAAGCTCCTTCTCCGCAGCCTCGTCGCGCAGGAAGGCCACCATCTTCGAAGCGTTCATGTAGCCCATCGCCACGCGCGCGCCGGCAGGCCCCTTCTCCACGGCGACAGGAGCATTCTCCACGGCAGCGGCGGGGTTCTCGTCCGCAGGCTTCGTCCCCTTCGCGGCGTTCTCGGCGGCATGCTCCTTGCGCGCAGCCTCGATGTCGGCAAGCGACACCCCCGCCGCCAGGGCGTCCTCCTCGGAGAGATAGCACACCCCGTTCACGCACACCTGCTCGGCGGCGCACACGAACGCGAACAGCAGCGCACATATCGCGACTATCGTCTTCATTCTGCCATGCTCCTTTTCTGTTTGCGAGCATTATACCAAATTTCCCTCGCCGCCGCACGGGGGAAAAGTGCCTTTGGAAATGTTGCCATTGTTGCCAGTATCCAATTCCAGTGGCCAATGCCCAATTGGAAACTGGCAACATTTTCTATGGCACAATGCCACAATTACCCTGGCGGGAACAGCGTAAATCATCATCGTCTAGTCAGCGTCTGGTTTTCGTAGCTGTCTCAGACTTACCCCAGCGGCGGCGGTACATGCCCTTGGCGACGTCGCGCGCCGCCTCCACGAGCTCCGGATACGGGGCATCCGTTACAGTCACGAATCCGATCTGGTAGTTCTCACCATCGCTTCTGCCGGTGAGAGGCTGGTCCTGCCACTGGAACCAGTGCGTGCCTACGTAGCGCGGATGGTCGAGGCAGGCGTTCACGTAGTCGCGGTAGCACTTGGCGCGCTCCTGCTGGCTGCGCGTGGCGACGAGGCCGGTGTGGAACATTCCGCGGTCGAGCGCGCCGAAGTGGAACTCGCCGTTGATCATGGGCTTGTCCACGGCTCCGGCGGGCAGGTCGCGGTTCGGCCTGCGGCTGTAGATGTTCACGCTAACCACGTCGCAGTGGCGAGCGGCGGCGCGGTATATGATCTCCGTTCCCCATGCGATGCGGCATCCGAGGTAGAGATGGTTGGGCAGCTCGTCCTTCAAGACGGCGCGTATGGTGGAGAAGTACTTCTCCGCCACTTCGGCCATGCGAGGCTCCTTGTTCCACGAGAGCTCGTTGTCCACGAACACTCCCACGCACCACGGGTCGTTCTTCATGCGCCTGGCGGCGTCGCGCGCGCGTGAGCGGAAGGTCTTCTCGAATTCCGGATTGAACGGATCGGGCAGCGCGCCCCACCAGCCGCTGGAGTTCGCAAGGCGCGGAGTGCCGCCCGTGCCAAGGCAAAGCGTGTAGGGAGTGCGGTCCATGAGGTAGATGGAGGAGTCGCTCCAGTTGGCGATCGTGTTGAGCCCCCAGGCGCGGATGCGCTCGTGGGCGCGCTCGCGCACAAGCTCGCGCCACTTCTCGCCGTACTTGCGCCGCGCGTTGGCCTGGGCGAAGCTGAAGCAGGCGTAGGGGAGATGCGCGGGATCCTTGTAGAAGCCGTGCGCGCCGGGCCACTTGTTAGTCCAGAGGAAGCGGCCGAACACGGGATCGTCCTTCTCCGGCACCCACTCGAAGTACTTCTCGCGGAACCCTATCCCCGTCTCGCCGCCCACGCGCACGCAGTCCACGCCGTGCGAGAAGAAGAGTCTGCCGTCTGGGTCAACGAGCCACCACTTGCCGTTCACCTTCTCGGTGCGGAAGAAGCCTGTGGCCTTCAGCTGCGGACCCTCCGCCCAGCCGCCCCACTTGTCGGCGCCGAGAATCGGGCTCTCCCTGTGCGCGGCTAGCCAAGCCTCCTCCGCGCGCCTTGCCTTCTCAAGGTCCTTCTCGTCATGCATCTTCCCCGGCCAGTCGTCGTGCTTGAACTGCCCGAAGCGGTCCACGAACGGCAGAAACGTCGCCGCGCCGAGCGTCTTCACCGCATTCTTCCCTCCGGCGGAGAGCGTCACGCGCCGCACGCTGAAGCCGCGCGGCGAGCCATCCTGCACGAAGAAGATGTGGAACGAGCTGGCGCGCGCGAGGTCGAACCCGCCGCCGCCCTTCGCGGACTTGCCGCCGCGAGCAACGGGCTTCCCGTTCATGCCCTCCAATGCGAGCGGAGCATCCAGCTCCCACGGCATCGCGCGCATCTGCGCCACGATCTCGCCCGTCGCATGCGGCGCAAGGGCCACGCTGCCTCCCGGACCCGACCCCTGGCTGTTCTCGCCCTTCACGCTTAGATGCACCGTGCATGCGCGGTCGGTGGTGTTGCTCACCGATATCGTTATGCTGTCGTACGGCGTGAGGTCATAGACGCCCGCCTTGAAGTCGAGCCTCGTGCCAGGCCAGGAATCCTTCACGCCGGTCTTCACGTCCATCGAGCCGTCCGGCAGAAGCGCGATGCTCGAATCCCGCTGCGCCTTGAGCTCGGCATCAGCCGAGGGCCAAAGCACCCTCTCGCCCGCCACCGCGGCGAATGCCGCCGCGCACGCGAGCGCGCACATTTCAAATCGCTTCATCGTCATCGCTCTTCCTCATGGACCTAATCCGTCGCTGCCAGTTTGATAACGAACGCGCGCGACGGCACAAGGTTCTCGTAGCGCGCGGCAAGAGAGTGCAGCCGCCCGTTCGCCTCTGCGCCATGAACGCTCGCGCCGCCCGCAATCTCCAGCCATGCGGACTCGGCGCCTTCCATCCTGTACTGCACCCTCGTAGCGTCGCCGTCACGTGCGAACTCGATTTCCACCTCCACCGGCACGTCGACCTTCGCCCGCGAACCGGGCATCCGCCGCCATGCATTTGCGCCGCCGCCCCCCTTCGCGAGCACCCAGTAGTTTGTGGCCGAGCCTTCCCACACCGCCGTCACGGCCGCAGCCGCCCCGGCAGGCACGGGCGGAGGCTCCGACAACGGCAGGAACTCCATCGACATCTCCACCACCACGTTAGTCTCGGCAACGTCCACCGCGCGGCCCGCGTCGAAGTACAGCATCGCGCCCTCTTCGTTCCCCGCAAGCGCTCCGCCGGAGAACGTTCCGTCCTGCGGATTGCGCCACGCGCCGCCGAACATGCCGGCCGCGCGCGGCCACCCCTCGGCCACCCCGCCGTCGAACCAGCCCTTCACCGCGCCCGTGCGGCGCGGCCTCCAGGCGTCCGCCTTCGACTTCGGCAGCCCCATCGCCCCGAGGATCGTGTCGCGGTATATGCGCGCCGAGAAGTCGTTGCAGTGGTTGATGTTGTTGCCGCTCATGTCGCGGAAGCGCTTCCTCGCGAGAACGCCCGCGTAGACGGTGTTCACGTTGGCGCAGCCTATGCGGGCGAATCCGGCGGCGCGGAACTTCGCCGCGAGCGCGTACAGCGCCTGCTCGTACTGCGGGAAGAGAGTCCAGCGAGAGGAGAATCCTGTCGCCTCTGGGTTCGGCATCATCGGCGGCACGAGCATCACTGTGGCGTTCGGAAGCGCCGCGTGGATGGCGTTCACCATCGCCTCGTGCTTGGCGGAGTAGTCGGCGGCAGAGAGAGTGTCGTTCATGCCGAAGGCGATCAGCACGAAGTCCGGGGCGTGGGCGATCACCAGCTGCTGCACGTTGTCAAGCCCCCACTGCGTGTTCTTGCCGCCCACTGCGGTGTTCACGTATTCGATCGCGGTGTTTCCGGTGGCCTCCACTATGCCGTCGTGCACCTGCTTCGGCCAGCCGGGGATGTAGGGCTCGAAGCCGATCATGCCGGACGAATTGGCCGCGGTCGTTATCGAGTCGCCGTAGAAGAGCGTCTTCCCTCCCTGGCGCGCCGTCAGCTCGGCGAGCATTGGCGCGAACGCGGCCGAGTCGTCGCGCGGCACGGGGCCGTCCCACGAGTCCGAATGCCTGTACGTCACGCACACCTGGTGGAGCGATATCACGCTCCCCTCCGAGAAGAACACGTAGGCCTTGCCCGGCACGTTGCACGCGAACCTGCCGCTTTCTGGATACCATTCTGCCTCGGTGTAGTACGGCATGCGGGTGTTCGCAGTGGGGCGAATCGTGTGCGCGGCGGCGTCGAAGGTCCAGTCCACGCCCTCTTCGTACTTCGTCTTGAGGTCGAAGCTCGTCACGGAGAGGATCTCGTCCGCCTTGTACATGAGCGGCGCGGCGTCGCCCGTGCCCATGAAGAGCACGGTCTCGTTCGTCATCACGCTTCCGGTGAAGAGGGGCGGCACGCGCGGATCGGTAGCTGAAGCGGCAAACGCCATGGTGGCGGCGCAGAGGGCGGCAATCTGTTTCATGGCACTGTCTCCTTAGCGTATGATCATCATGACGCATCTTGTGACATAGAGACCGTCGGAGCGTACGACAAGCGCGCGTCCTGCGGCCCTGGACTCGTCGTCAAGCCTGAACACCACTCCCTCGGGCGCGTTGCCCTCGCCCCAGTCAACCACCTTGCCGGACCATGAACGGCGCGCGTGGACGTCCACCGTCACCGTCGCGCCCGGGGCGAAGGTGACGCGGTTGGACCCGGCTGTGAAGGCCGAGGTGGTGCTCCACGCGCCGCTGCGCCCGTTGAGGTCGAGAACGGATCCGTGCTGCATCGTGCAGCCGTAGAAGTAGTCCGTCGCCGGGGTGAAGCGTCCATGGACGTTCATCGCGGCCGTGCCGTTGTTCGAATCGAACGTGCAGGCGGCGTAGTAGTCGTCCACGTCCAGCTGCGCCCCGATCCACAGCGCGCTCTCCGTGCGAAGGGTCGCGCCGCGCGCGTTGACCGCGGCGTTGACGCGCCAGCTTCCATTCCCCTTCAGCCACAGGACGCCGTTCGTCACCGAGCCTGCGTTGTGGAAGTAGAGGCGTTTGCCCATGGTCTCCACGGTGAGCGTGTTGCCGCCGAGGTCGAGGAGGAGAGGCGCGACATCGAAGAACGTGGTGTTGCACGCCGTCTCCATGCGCGAATCGGCCGTAAGCCTCACCGTGCCGAAGCTGCCAGTGTTGTCCGCCATGTCGTAGCCGGAATTGCGCAGCGTGCCGCCGTTCATGATCGTATTGTAGAGGCGGTAGTCGGCGTTGCCCTTGAAGTCGAACACCGCGCCGGAATCTATGGAGATGTCTGTGCCAATCTTGCCGAGGTAGCCACGGCTGGCTATGTACACGTAGATCGAGCCGGGACCGCTGTTCATCGTGTCGAGAATGCCGCCCGCGATGCGCGTGCCGCCCGTATACGTCTGCCCCATGCGGTTCACCGTCAGCGTGCCAGCGCCTTCCTTGACGAGCGCCAAGGTGCCGGAAAGCGCCACCGACTCGGCCAGCGCCTTCTGCCCCTCCGCGACGTCGACATGCAGGCGGCCTGGATTTCCGGCCTCAGTCACAACGGGGCCCGCAACAAGTTCCGTGCCAGTGCTGCTCGTGAACAAGTCGCCGCTCACCCTGTCGAGAAGGCCCACCTTGCCCGTCTTCGCATGGCGCACCGGCACGAGGTCGCGCTTCAGACCGCCGCCCTTCGTGATCTTGAAAGAATGTAGCCTGTAGCGTCCGCCTCTTTCATGGTTGGCGTCGTCGGCAAGGTCGAAGAGCGCAAGCTCCGTGTTGTCGCTGTTCGTGAGATCCACCGCCTGGCTGCCGAGCGAGGCGCCGGTTGCCGCATTCACCGCGGCCACCGTGCCATTGGGCGATGTGCCGGGCGTCACCGTGATCCTGTACCGCATTCCGGCGGCCTGGGCGCAGAATATCGTTCCGGCGCCAAAGAAGTAGATTTGATTGTTCGCGAAGATCATGAGGTAGCGCTTTGAAGTCCATGACTTGCAGCCGAAGATAGTGCGGTCCTGCTCTCCCGCGGCGGGAAGAGTGAAGTCGATCTCAACCGCGGTGTCGGTGGAAGGCACGATGCCGGTCTTGACCATCTGCGTTCCCGTTGCCTCGACGTATTCGAGGCGGTCGTATTCGTCAGTTGAATCGGTGGCGGTGCCGATGCCGTAGAGTCGTGAAAGCGAGAGGTCGCGTCCGGCGAGATCGACCGTGCCGTCGATCGCGAGCGTACCGAAGCGGCGCCAGTCGGCATTGGACGCCAACGTGCAGCTGCCGTCAAGGGCAAAGCGCACATTGGCGTCCACCGTTCCCGTGAAGCCCGCGAGCGCGGCCTCGCTTGCCGCCTCCACGCGCAGCGCGCCGATGCCGATCGAACCAGTGGCAATGCCTGCGGCAAACGGTGATTCGTCGCTGACGTGCATCGTGCCATCGAGCCTGTTCACGAGGCCGATATCGCCCGTCGCGGGATTGCGCGCCGGCACGAAGTCGAAGCGCATTGACTTATCCTGCCATACCTTGAACGAATGCATCTTGAACTTGCCGCGCTGTGTGCTGCCGGTGATGCCGCAGATGGCGAGCGCTGCGTTGTCGTCGTTGTTCATCTGCACGTCCTTGCTGCCAACCAGCGTGTCGGTGGCGTCGTTCATGAGAACCGACTTCCCGCCGGCGACCACGAACCGGTATCTGGTGTTCGTGGTAAATGTGCCAACGACGATGGTCTTGCCGAAGAAATACCAGTTGTTGTTCTGGCACATGCACAGAAAGCGGTAGTTGCTCCAGCTCTTTGTGCCGAAGAGAGTGAGCGCCGAGTTGTCGGTGGGAGTGGCGACCACTTCGACGGCCGTGTTGGCGTTGGGGACGAGATCGGTGACGATCCGCTGCGCGCCGTTGGCCTCGATGAAGTCTAGAAGCTCGTAGCTCTTTGAGTCGGTCACGCGTCCCGCGCCGGCAATCGCCGCGACGCGCAGCGTGTGCCCGTTGAGGTCCAGCGTCACGCCCTCGGCGATCGTCACCGTGCCCCGGTCGCGCCAGTCGGCATCGGCGTCGAGCGCCATGTTCTCAGCTAGCGTCACATCGGCCACAAGCGGAAAGACGGCACTTGCCGCAGCAGCAACCGCCGAAGCGAACACCTTCATCGTCACATTACAGTTCATCTTGACTTGACCTTTCTTCAAACCCGCATACGCCCAATCTAGGCTTGATATGCAGTAACATTGTATCACCCTTGCCCCGTGAAAATCAATCGCAATTTTCACTTTTGCCACAACCACAGTCCAAATGGGAATCACACTGCATCATCCGCGCCAATGGCAAGATGTGATATAATATACGCGCAATGAACGAAAGAGAAGAGAAAGACCGTGCGGACTTCAGCGTGGGGAGGGTGACGCGCTTCTACGTGCCCCTGCTCATGCAGGCGTTTTCGCAGTCGATCTCATACCCCCTCGTGGGCGGCATCACCACGCACGGGCCGCTCGGCGTGAACGGCCTCACCGCCTTCGCCCAGGGACAGACCATCATGTTCATGATAGGCTCCCTCGGCGGCGGCCTCGTCATGACGGGCATGGTGCACGCCCGCACGGGCGGCGGATATCTCGCGTTCAGGCGGCTGAACTTCATCATGATGGCCGCGCTCCTTCTGCTGCAGTGCCTTCCGGCCCTGCCGCCGCTCGACTCGCTCGTGTTCTCGGGCGCGCTACACCTCCCGCCGGAACTCGCCGCCGTCGCGCGCAGCACGCTTCTCTGGGGCGTCTTCATGAACGCCTCGTTCTTCCTGCGCAACGTGCCGATGGTCGTTCTATTCAACAACCTCCAGAGCGGCAAGGCGAACGCCGCCACCGTTCTGCGCATCCTCCTCACGCTCGCGCTCGCAATCTCATTCCCGAGGCTCGGGCTTGTGGGCCCCGCATGGGGACTCGCCGCGCTCACGGCGGGCTGCTTCTTCGAGTTCCTGGTCACGTGGTGGTTCGCCCGCCCCTACGTGCACGCCCTCATGACGTCGCGCCAGATTCCGTGGCACAGCCGCTTGGACGATCTCATGGCCGCCAAGCGCCGCTACCTCATGGTGCTCGAGCAGCTGCGCTTCACGCTGCCGCTCTCCTTCGGCTCGTTCATCCTGGCCGCCTCCCCTCTCGCCATCGCCGTCTTCGTGGGTCGCGCCGCCGACGCACAGACAATGCTCGCCATCCACTACGTCACAATAGGCGTCGCGAACCCCATCGGCTTCGCCGCCCTGCGCATGCAGGCCGTCTCGATCGCATTCCCTCCCGCGTTCAGGGGCGACAGGCGCATGCTCTACTACGCCATCGGCACAGGCGCCGTGCTTGGCGCCGCCCTTCTCGCGTTCTGCACGCCCTCTCTCGCCAACTGGTACTTTGGCGTGTACCAGACCGTGAAGCCCGAACATCTCCACTACGCGCGCGGCGCCGTTGCGATGTACGGACTCTGGCCAATGCTCCAGGCCGTACGCGCCCGCATCGAGGGAATTGCGGCCGTGCGCAAGCTTCCCGCCGCCGTGATGGCCGGCCAGATAACGTATCTCGTTGCGCTCACCACAACGCTCGCAATAACGCTCTATCTTGGAGTGACTGGCTGGAAGATGTCGGTGTGCGCAATAAACACGGCCACGGTCTGCACAACCGTGGCCGTCTATACGGCGCTAAAGGTTATGAGCCGCCGAAAGGAACGCTAGTTCTTCTCCTTGGCGCGCGCGGCGTCGTCAAGAACGGCCTTGAAGAGACGCCCCCACTTCGCGTCGCGCGTGAACATTCGCTCCGGATGGAACTGCACGCCGTGCACGTGGCGCGTCTCGTCCGCAATCGCCTCCACCACGCCGTCGGGCGATCGGGCGCAAATCGAGAAACCGGGCGCAAGTTTCTTTACCGCCTGGTGGTGCGTGGAGTTGACGCGCATCTCCGCCTCGCCGAAGATGCGGAAGAGAAATCCGTCCGGCTCCACCTTCAGGTCGTGCACGGGCACGTCAGGCGCGTCGCGCCTGCGGTGCATCACGCCCTTCACGGGGAATTCGCTCGGAAGGTCCTGCCACAGCGTGCCGCCGAAGTACACGTTGATCATCTGATGGCCGCGGCAGATGCCGAACACGGGCTTGCGGCGCTTCGCCGCGGCGTCGAGCAGCGCCCACTCGAAGGCGTCGCGCCGCTTGTTGACGGGGCCTAGTTTCGGACTTGGCCGCGTCTTGTAGCGCGCGGGCTCGACGTCCTCTCCGCCGCAGAGCATCAGAAGGTCAATTCCCTCGACCATCTTGTTGATGACGGCAAGATCGTTCGTCCACGAAAGCAGACGCGGCTCTGCGCCCTGCGCCTTGAACGCGTTCTCGTAAGCAGGAGGCACCGAACTCCCCTCGGCAGGGCAGACGTCGGCAAGGCCCACCACGAGCTGTGCCGAATGGACGGCTACGGCCGCCATGGTGGGGATGATCGCTGTTATCGCTTTCTTCATCGGAGTTCCTCGTTCGTATAGGCGGCCTGTGGCTAGCGGATGCCGAGCACCTTGTGCATCTGGATCGAAAGAGACCACGGCGGCAGGCGCCCGGGGTCGAGCGCGTTCACGCGCTTGAGCAGGCGGAAGGCGCGGCGGTAGTGCATGCGGCCGCCCTTGTCAAGCGGGGAGATGTAGTAGTCGGTCGCCGCAATGCGCTCGCGCATGGTGCGGCAGAAGGACGCTATCTCGTCCGTCGTTGCGACGATGCGCACTTCGTCTGCCTTAGAGATCATGGTTCCCTCCACGTACTTGTCGAGGGCGTCCGGCTTGGGAGACACAGCGATGTAGTCGAAGAGCTCCGGATGGGTGGGCGCCACCACGCCGTTCGTCTCGAGGGCGATCCACATTCCGGCCGCCTTAAGGGCGCGCAGCAGGTCGTCCAGCCCCGACTGTATCGTGGGCTCGCCGCCCGTCACGATCACGCTGCGGTTTCCGAGCGCCACGACCTGTCGCACCACTTCGTCGGTGGTGAGGCTTATGAGCTCGTTCCGGTGCGTGTCGCACCAGCGGCACGAAAGGTTGCAGGATGAATAGCGTATGAACGTGGCGGGGCGTCCGGAATTGCGTCCCTCCCCCTGAAGCGACGAGAATATCGCGTGCAGTCTGTGAAGGCCGCTCATTCGCTGTACTCCGCTGAAGAGTCCGGCGTCTCCCACACCCTCACGCGGCAGAGCCCCGCCACGTGCTCGCGCAGCACTCCGAAGAAGTGGCGCGCGAGGTTCTCGGCCGTGGACCTGTACGGCATCGCGACGGCGCGCATTCCGTGCTTCATCACCACCGCCGCGATCTCGCATTCCGCCTGCGACTCGCTGTTGTACATGAAGGCGTGGTCGTAGCGCTCGAGGATCACCTCTTCGCACTTCTTCTTCAGGTCCTTGAAGTCGATCACCATGTCGGCGTTGTCGCCAGGCGCCTGCGTCACGCTCACCTCCACGCGATAGGTGTGTCCGTGCAGGTTCTTGCACAGGCCCTGGTGGTTCGTGAGCACGTGGGCTGCGTCGAACTTCACCGATTTAGTCACTGTCAGCATGTTCCTCCCTCCATTCCTTGCCGCGGCTCTCGCGGCGCACCACGCCCTCGCGCGGTTCATCCTCCGGGGCGACCGAAAGAGGCGCGAGCGGCTTCTCGTCCTCGACCGCGAGCGACTGCCACGCCGCGGCGTGCACCGGCAGGCCCTGGCCGCGGAAGAGCGTCTCGAACTCGGTCCACTCGTCCGGACCCCGCTCCATGGGCGCCACGCGCCTGAAGCGCGCGTCGCCCGCGAAGCATTCCTCGACGACGTGGAAGTACTCCTCGTGGTCGGTCGCGAACTCAAGCCTGCCGCCGATCTCCAGCCGCTTCCAGAGCGCGTTCAGAAAGAGCGGACCGAACAGCCGATGCGAATGGTGCCTGCGCTTCGGCCATGGATCCGGGAAGAACACGTACACGCGCCGCGCATGGTGCTCCGGCAGAAGGTAATGGAAAGTGTATAGCGCCTCGAGGCGCACCACGTGTGCGTTCGAGAGGCCGAGGCGGCGCGCCTTCGACGCGAAAACTCCCACGCGCTCCTTCATGCGCTCCACGCCGAGGAACTCGCAGGAGGGATCCTTGGCCGCGCGGCCCGTGAGGAAGCGGCCGCGTCCACAGCCCACCTCCACCTCGAGCGGACGCGACATGTCGTACAGCGCCGGACACTCCAGCGGCCGACACGGATCCACGACCTTGATTATCGCCCCTTCCGCCTCCATCAGCCTTCGCCCCCGTCGAGTATCGCTATGAACTTCTCCGGCGGAGGAATCGGCCGGAACGTCTCGGTGGAGACGAAGCAGTGGCGCGTATAGCCGTCCACAAGCAGCTTCCCGTCAACGCGCACCTCGCAGGCGATCTCAAGGCGCACGCCCTTGTGCGACCTGCACCACGCCGTGATCTCCAGCATGTCGTCGTAGCGCGCGGGGCTGTGGTAGTCGACCTCCGCATGCACCACGGGCAGCATCCACCCCTCCGCCTCGCACTGCTTGTACGTGTATCCGCACGCGCGCATCAGCTCGTTGCGCGCGCGTTCGAAGAGAACGAGGTAGTTTCCGTAGTACACCACGCCCATCTGGTCGGTGTCGGCATACGGCACCCGGTACTGAATCGTTATTTTCCGCATGCCTCTATTCTACCATTTCCCGTGCACATTGTCACGAGGCATGCTCCCCCTATGGCAGCCAGATGAGTGCAACGTGGCGCTGAGCGGATGTTCTTTCATTACCAGTTGCATGTGGTGAGGTCTTCCAGGCGGTCGTAGTAGTTGCGGTAGAAGCTCTCGGCCTTCGACAGCATCTCCACGGCGTGTTCTGGATTGCGCTTGAGGAGAAGCTTGAAGCGGTTCTCCTCCGAGGCCGTGGCGGCGAACGACTTCGACGGCGGCTTGGAGTCGAGTTCGAGCGCGGAGAATCCCTTCGCGCTGCGCGAAGGATCGTAGCGGAAGAGCGGGAAGTGCCCCGTCTCCACGGCGGTCTTCTGCCGGTCGAAGCCCTGTGCCATGTCGATGCCGTGCGCCACGCAGTGCGAGTAGGCGATCACGAGCGCCGGACCATCGTAGGCATCTGCCTCGGCGAGCGCCTTCGCCGCTGCCTGCGGATTCGCGCCGAGCGAGATCTGCGCCACGTACACGTCGCGGTAGGTGAGGATGATGCCGCCGAGGTTCTTCTTCATCGTGGGTCTGCCGCCAGCGGCGAACTTCGCAACGGCGCCCATCGGCGTGGCCTTCGAGGCCTGTCCGCCCGTGTTGGAATAGACCTCGCTGTCGAGGACAAGAGCCTTGATGTTGCGCCCGCTCGCGAGCGCGTGGTCGAGCCCGCCGAATCCGATGTCGTACGCCCAGCCGTCGCCGCCGATGAGCCACACGCTCTTGCGGATGAGCCAGTCGGCGTTGGCGAGCATCGATACTGCACGCGCGTCGGTGCGTCCCGCAAGGGATTTCTTCAGGTTCGCCACAGCCACGCGCATGTCCTCAACGCCGCGCGGGGTCGCCTGGTCGATGCCGTTCACGCGCGCGGCCGCCTCGCGAACGGCGGCGGGCTCGTCGCGGTCGAGCATGAGCCGTGCCGCCTCGGCGCGCGCGCGAGCCTCCAGGTTGTCGCAGGTCACGCGCATGCCGAGACCGTACTCGGCGTTGTCCTCGAATAACGAGTTGCCCCACGCGACGCCGCGTCCGTCAGCGCGCGTGCAGTACGGCGCGGTGGGCAGGTTGCCCGCGTACACGCTCGAACAGCCCGTGGCGTTCGCCACCACGAGGCGCTCGCCGCAGATCTGGGTGAGCAGGCGGATGTACGGCGCCTCGCCGCATCCTGCGCACGCGCCGCAGAACTCGAAGAGCGGCTTCTTGAGCTGCACGTCGTTGTAGTTCGATATGTCGAGCTTCGTGGCATCGGCCTCAGGAATCGTGAGGAAGAACTTCCACGCCGCGAGATCGCGTTCGCGGTTCTTCTCCTCGTGCGGCTGCATCTCAAGGGCGCCGCGGGATGCGGCTGGACAGTTCGCCACGCAGAGACCGCATCCCGTGCAGTCTTCGGTGGAGCACTGAACCGTGAACTTGCCGCCGTGGCGGCGATAGGCGGGCAACTTCGCGTCCGCGCTGCGGAAACCTGTGGGCGCGTTCTCGAGCACCTCGGCGTGGAACGCCTTTAGGCGCAGCGCCGCATGGGGGCATGCGCCCGCGCAGCGTCCGCACTGCACGCACGCGGCGGGGTTCCACACGGGGACGTCGGCCGCCACGCCGCGCTTCTCCCACTGCGTGGTCGCGACTGGCCACACTCCGTCAACGGGAATCTTGGATACGGGCAGCTCGTCGCCCTTCTGCGAAATCATCTTCGCCGTCACTTCGCGCACGAACTCTGGCGCGGCCGGATCCACGGCCGGCGGGATCGGCGCCAGGCCCGACACCGCATCGGGAACGGGCACCTTGCGTATGCCGTCCGCCGCAGCCTCGATGCAGGCGATGTTCCTGCGCACCACGGCGTCGCCCTTCGAGGCATAAGTCTCCTCCGCGGCAGCCTTCAGGTAGGCGACCGCCTCGTCGGCCGGCAGAATGCCGGAGATGCGGAAGAACGCCGCCTGCATCACGGTGTTGATGCGCGTGCCCATGCCGTTCTCGCGTGCGATCTTCGCGGCGTCGATCACGTAGAAGTTGATCTTCTTCTCCACGATCTCCTTCGCCGTCTCCTCGGGAAGATGCGCCCACGTCTCCACGGGACCATACGGCGAGGCGAGCAGGAACGTGGCCCCCTCGCGGGCGTTCGAGAGCATGTCATACTTCTGCAGGAAGGCGAAGTTGTGGCACGCCACGAAGAGCGGCGACTCGCAGAGGTAGGGGCTCAATATCGGCTTCGAGCCGAACCGGAGATGCGACACTGTGAGGCCGCCCGCCTTCTTCGAATCGTACACGAAGTAGCCCTGCGCGTAGAAGTCGGTGTGCGCGCCGATGATCTTGATCGAGTTCTTGTTCGCGCCGACAGTGCCGTCCGAGCCGAGGCCCCAGAACACGCACTCGTGGCGGGCGGGATGAACGATGTGGTAGCCCTTCGCGGGCGGGAGGGATCGGCCCGTCACGTCGTCGACAACGCCGAGCGCGTAGCCGTCGAGCGGCTTCTCGGCGTCCATGTTGTCGAACGCGGCCTTCACGTGGCCCGGCGTGAACTCCTTGCCGCCGAGACCGTAGCGGGCGGCATACACCGCGGGGCGCTTGAACTTCGCCACGCCATTGCGGCACGAGCGGTCCACCGCGCCGAGCACGTCGAGGTAGAGCGGCTCGCCCTCGCTGCCGCATTCCTTCGTGCGGTCGAGCACGGTGATCGCACGCACGGTCGCCGGCAATGCGGCGACGAGCGCCGAGGCGTCGAACGGACGGTACAGCCTCACCGTCACCACGCCCACCTTCTCGCCCGCCTCCACAAGCGCGTCCACGGTCTCGCGCACAGTCTCGGAGCCCGAACCCATCACCACGATCACGCGCTCCGCATCGGGCGCTCCGTGGTAGTCGAAGAGATGGTAGGCGCGGCCGGTCAACTCGGCGAAGCGGTCCATCGTGCGCTGCACGATGCCGGGAAGCTCGTCGTAGAAGCGGTTGGAAGCCTCGCGTCCCTGGAAGTAGACGTCCGAGTTCTGCACAGTTCCGCGGATGATGGGATGTTCAGGGGAGAGTCCGCGCGCGCGCTGCTCGGAGACGAAGCGGTCGTCGATCATCGCGCGGATCGTAGCCGCGTCCACTTGGTCGATCTTCTGGACCTCGTGGGAGGTGCGGAAACCGTCGAAGAAATGCATGAAGGGAACGCGCGACTCGAGCGTCGCCGCGTGGGAGACAAGCGCGAGGTCCTGCGCCTCCTGCACGCCGGAGGAGGCGACCATCGCGACGCCCGTCTGGCGGCACGCCATCACGTCCGAGTGGTCGCCGAAGATGCACGTGCCATGCACGGCGAGCGCGCGGGCGGCCACGTGGAAGACGGCCGGCAGGAGCTCGCCCGCGACGCGGTAGAGATTCGGAATCATCAGAAGAAGGCCCTGCGACGAGGTGAACGTGCTCGCCACAGCGCCGGCGGAGACAGCTCCATGCACAGCGCCCGCCGCGCCGCCCTCGCTCTGCATCTCTACGACTTCAGGCACCGCGCCCCAAATGTTCGGACGCTTCGCCGCCATGTACTCGTCGGCCTTCTCGCCCATCGGGGACGAAGGCGTAATGGGGTAGATGAACGCCACGTCGCTGCAGGCGTAGGCAACTCGTGCGACCGCCAAATTGGCGTCGGTCATGGTTTTCATGTCTGTCTCTGTCTTTCTTTCTACCGTCCACGCTACGGACGGCTTTTCATAAATGCGTGTATTATATAAAAAACCGCATTCCCATTCAAGCGCGATTAACTTCTAGTTGAAGACAGCGGAAATGTAGAATCAGCGTATGAATATTATCATGCCCTTCTTGAGGAACTTAAGCCCCGTCTCGTCGGCGGAGATGACGTAGTGCGTCGCCATTTCTCCTTCGGGGACGAACTTGAGCGTGCCAAGATTCTCCGGCTTCGTCGTCTCGGTCCACTTGACAAAGTAGGGCGAATCCTTGAATTCGGTCCACGAACGGTCGCCGACGTCTATGGAAATGACGGCATTGTCCTCGAAACGGACGGTTCTGCGGCTTATGTTTCCTTCCGCCGTGCCGTGGATTGTCTGCCAATGGCGTCCAAGCCTGTATCTGCCGCCGTTTTCGCACTTCTCGTCCATGTTTTCTCCTCGTTGCAGACATCCTGCGGCCATGGCGGGTATGAAGCAATCTCTACTACAGGCTTCGCCGACTGCGAAACCTGCACGCTCAAAACCTAGAGCGGGCGAACAAGGATGCTCTTGTAGTCAGTGGGCGCGCTTTCGGACTGTATTGAGATCGTGCCGCCGCGCAGCAGCAGATCGCCGCCTGCCGCCTTGATGAGCTTCTTCGCCGTGCCGTCGCTTGGATCGTACTGCGGCCTGTCGTATTCGAGCACGGTCTTTCCGTCTATGCGGTGGATTATCTTCTCTCCGCCGCGCACCTCCACCTCAACGGTGACCCAGGTGGAGGGGTCGTATGTGGCGGAGGACGAATTGAGGCCATGCGGCGTGTAGAGCTTGCCGTTCCTCTCGACGTTTGTGCCCGGCGTGCAGAGGTTGGCGGTGGAGCGGTTCTGCCCCTTCTGCGCGCGGGCCAGAAGCTGCACCTCGATGGAGACGGGGAATGGCTGGCCGACGGGCATCGATTCCGGAGTCTGGCCGTGCAGCATGATGCCGTTGTTGTAGTTGGCCCAGCCCGCGCCGCCCTTGACCTGCGGCAGAGGCATGCGGTAGGTGGCGCGCAGGACGTAGTTGGAGAACGGACGGTTGTAGAAGAGATGCCCGTAGCGCTCGTTGAAACCGTTGCTGTACAGGGGATCGTCATAGCGGCAGCAGAGAAGTCCGTCCACAACGCGGAAGGTGCTGCCCGGATTCTCGCCGGCCCTATAGCCGCGGATCTTGGGCGTCCAGCCGTCGAGGTCGCGTCCATTGAAGAGATTGAGCCAGCGCGATGGACGCCGGACAAGGTCGGCGGCCTGCGGCGGAGTGACGTTGCTCATCTCGCTGCCGTTCCACGCCCAGCACTCGAGGCGGCACGAGTGGCCCGGCACCTTGACGCCGTTGACGTCCGTGCGCGCAAACGAGCGCATCACGCCGAAGACGGGGGACGATCCTGGCTCTCTGAAGCGGCCGGGCAGAAGGTCGAAGCCCGTGGAGAAGACCTGCGGAAGCGTCTTCACGAACTTGAGGTCCTTGGTGTACACGGCGATTCCCGGAAAACCCTTGGCGGGATAGAACGAGAAGAAGAGATGACGTCCGTCGGTCGCCATGGCCTGTATGCCGTGGTGCATGGAAATGCCGGGGTCGATCTCTACGACGTCGATGAGTTCGAGCGTGGACTCTTTCACGCGCACCACTTTGCATCCGCGGTGTGGAGGATTGCCGAACACGACTCCCTCGCCCAGGTACAGGATGCCGTCCAGGGCTGTGATGCCGTCGAAGATCATGGGGAACTTCTTCTCGCGCAGGAGTTTGAGATCCTTGTCGAAAACCTGCACGATGCCGTGCTTGTCGGGCGAATCGTGGTTGGCGGGGGCGTTGGCCGCAACGGACGTGTAGAGGCGCCCGTCATGCCAGCATACGTCGCCGGTGTGGGACGGCGCGGGCACATGCGCGAGAAGCCTGCCGGTGGCGAGGTCGAACTTCACCACGGCGTCGATGAGACCGCAGTAGACGGCATCTTCCGAGATCGCCATGCCCTGCACGTGGCCGTGCGCGCGAGCCGACTCGAAAGCGTCCTCTTCTGTAACGAAGACAGGCAGCGTGGCCGCAGACACATGAAGAAATGCAAAAGCGGCAGCTCCTGCACAGAGAATGAATGCCCGGTTTTTCATGACGTCAATTTACCAGATTTCCCCTCTCCGCAACAAGTGCGATCTTGGCGAAAGCAGCAGCGGAATGGATTGGAGATTATGCGAATGGCATGCAATCAATGCCATAATGCCACAGAATGGCAGGACTTGACATGAAATGTTGCCATTGTTGCCAATATCCAGTTCCAGTGGCCAATCTCCAATTGGAAATTGGCAACATTGGGTATTGGCAACATTTTCACATTGGCAACATTAACCCCTGTCAGCAGCGGCCCTTCGCCTTGAGGAAGTTGTAGGACGGAACAACCGCCGCATTGGGATCGTCAAAGTGGCGTTCGCACTCTACGACATACCACTCGACCTTGTCGGCGTCAGATGCGACGAAGAGCCTGTCCCACGGCACCGGCACGGCGCCCGGCTTGCCGGGCTGGCCGAGGATGGCATCGAACTCCTTGACTTCCTTGGCCATGCCGTTCTCCTTGGCATGTAGCGTGGGCGAACGGCCGGGATACTTCTTGTACTGCTCGCAGCAGTCTACGCCGGCGCAGGTGGACCAACCGACGTCCTGCTCCATGCATACATCCTTGGAGGTGTTCGAGAAGAAATAGTCCCAGAAGGAAGTGCCGTCTAGAAGCTTGACCGTATGCTCCCATGTGTGATTGTGAAGGCCGATCTTGCAGCCCATCGTCTTGGCGACGGCCGCACCCTTGTTGTAGATGTCGGCAAGGCGCTTGGCGAAATCGTCGATCTCCTTTGAAGGCGTGCAGGGCTCGCCGCCTTGGCCCGTAGTCCACGTGCAGCCGGGCGGGAAGTTGCCCTCGCCGGGGCAGATGATGAGATTGTTGCCGTAGGAAAGCTCGAATTCGCACGTCTTCTTCATCACCTCGGGATCAAACGTCCACTTCTTCGTGTCGAAGCCGAACTTGGAATTGGGCACGTGAGTACCGCAGACCACAAGGCCGTTGGCGGCGAGCTGCTCCTTGAGCTTCTTCGCATCCCAGCCATGATAGCCTGCGAACTCAACGCCCTCGAAGCCGATTTTGCGCACGTCGGCAAGCGTTTTTTCGAAACCGACCTTGTCGGTATAGGCGCCGAGCGAGTAGAGCTGGAGCGCTATCTTGCCATAGCGTGCGGTCTTGCAGCACGTGCAGCAGCAGCCTCCGGCAAGCGCCGCGGTACCGGCAAGCGCCGTTGTTTCGAGAAAGGTTCTACGAGTCATGTTTTTTCTCCTTTGTTGTTGACGACTTGAACAAGAACTCCCAACCAGGCCAGCATCGCGATATGGTCAGGTGACGATGAAGATATTATAGCAAAGCCGTCCGCGTTCTGCACGGAGAAAGACATCCCATCTTGGCAAAAGGCAAGAACCTGCCAAACCTACCTGATGATGACGGTGAAAGCTCTGCGGCGGACGAGCTTGATGCCCGTGCCGTCCGGTTCGAGCTTGAAACGCTCGGCAGTTTTAGCGTCAAGCGTGAACGTGGCGTTTGGCTGCGAGCTCCATGTGACGACGTACGGCGTCGCGCTCTTGGCGAGTTCCCGCAGGTCCGTCCGCCCGGAAAGATCGACGCCGACCGTCGCGCCGGATGCGAACGACACCATGCCGGGGCCTGTCACGTCCTTGTGCGAACTAGGTATAGCGGCACCAGCGGCGCTCCATGCCCCGCTCACTTTCGAGAGATCCAGCGTGGAGCCGTCCTGCATCGTGAACGGAGGACGATAGTTCCCTGCAACGTAGCGGCCATAGACGCTGTTGATCTTATTACAGGCGCCGCCGGTGAACTTGTTGAGGCCGCCATAGACGAAGTCCGTCGCATAGAACGCCCAGTTGCCGAACTTGACGAACGCCCTTTCCGTCACCTCCAGCTTGGCGCCGCGCAGGTCGAACACGCACAAGTACATGCCGGGGCAAGTCGTATTGCTGTTGTTTGCGTCAAGACGGAACGTGCCGTAGTCGTTCACATGCACATGGCCGAGGTTTCCGTCGCCGAGGGATAGGAGCGTGAGCGTGTGGCCTCTGAACGTCAGCTGACACGCCTTGGCCGCTGACCTTCCGCCAAAGAGCGTTTTCTGCGACAACTTGACGGTCGCGTTGCCGTTGAGGGTTATCGAGGCGATGCGCCCGGTTTCGCGGTCTCCAACGTCGCCCGCCTGAACCACAGCCCCTTCGTCAAGGACGAGGTTGTAATAGCATGTGCTCTCGCTCTTGTAGGTTGCTAGATTCAGGATTCCATTGCCACCCACCGTGACCGTCTGCGTGGCGTTGCCGTCGCCGAGCGGATGCGTGGCCGTGCCGAGCGTGAGCGTGCCCGCCAGCACCTCTGTGCCGCCGGTGTAGGACTGGTTCGCCTTGGATGCGGTGAACGTGCCCGCCCCTTCCTTCACGAGCTTCAGATTCCCGGTGAGCGTGACCAGCGTGTTCGCAATCGTCCCGCTCGCCACGGTCACATGGAGTTCGCCGGGATGATCCGTGTCGGCGGAAGTGTCCGTGATCGTGCCGTCGAAGTTGACCCTGTTCAAGTAGAGTTTCTTGCCGTTGAGGTCGATGGAAGGTCGTCAAGTTCCATTCCGCCGCATCGCCGGGAATCTGGATCGTGCCGTAGAGGCTGTACCTGAACGGAGACACGCCCGCCGCGACGATTGCCTGATGCTCCGCATACGAGAAGATGCGCACCTCCACGTCGTCCGTGACACCGTCCCGCCAGTCCGTGTTCTCCGTGTCGTCGGTGGGATTGTAGAACTTCCACCCGGAGTTCGCGGGGTTGTCGTTGTCGATCACCCAACGGGCGTAGGGGGTCAGGGTGTCCCTGACGACGAGGTTGTAGTAGCCGCTCCCGCTGTCTTTTGCAACGACGCCGAGATGGAGGTCTTCCGGCGTCTGCGCGGCGCCCGTGGCCGCGAGGTTGAACACGACGGAATCAGTGGGGACGTATCCGCTTTCGAACCGCGCAAGGACGTCGCCCTTGGCGATCGTGCGCGTGCCGACATCGACCGTGTACGCGGCGTCGGCGGCGAGGAACGTGACGCGGCCCGTCCCGGATCGGTCTGTGTTTGCAGCATCGATTGGGAGACCGTGAGCGTTCCACGTCCCCGTCATTTCAGAAAGGTCGAGAGTCGCTCCGCTCTTCATGGTGAACGGCGCGCGGAAATCTCCGGCGGTGTACGTTCCAAGCACGTACGACTCTTGCGCGCCCTGGGATCTCCATTTCTTCGTGCTGCTCTTGAAATAGAGGTTGCCGACCGTAATGCCGCTGTTGCCGTTGAAAAACCATCCCGATCCCTCGAATCCGAGCGTGGCCGAGGAGAAATCGACAGGCAAGGCCGCCGTGCCGTAGAAGGAGGCGCCTCCGGCCTGGAACACAACCTTGCCTTCGCCAACAGTCTTGAATCCTCTCATGTTGTGGTCGCCGTTCAAGTTCAAATACAGCGTGTGCCCGTTGAGCGTGACGAGGCAGGGGACGCTCCCCGTGTTGGTGCCTACGCAGATGTTGCTCTGTGCCTTGAACGTGGCGTTGCCTTGGAGCGTTATGTCCTTGAAATGCCTGACCCATCGTCCGCTGTTGCTTCCTGCGTCCACCACGCTTCCCTGGTGCAAAATGAAACTGTAGCAGCAGGTGGAGGCGTTCTGCAGGTTGTTGTATTTCAACTGCGCCCCCTCGCCCAGCGTCACGGTCTGCGTGGCGTTGCCATTGCCGAGCGGATGCGTAGCCGTGCCGAGGGAAATGGTCGTATCGGCTGCCGCCTCCGTGCCGCCGGTGTAGGACTGGCTCGCCTTTGACGCGGTGAACGTGCCGCCGCCGCCCACAGTCAGCTTCAAGCCTCCCGTCAACGAGACCGTCGAGTTCGCCACGGTTCCGCCCGCCGTATCGACGTACAGCACACCCGTGCCGGCGATCGTGCCGTCGCCGGCGAGGCCCTTCACGGTGAGCTTGTGCCCGGCGAGGTCGACCGTCGCACCGGACTCAATGGTCAGGACGCCTTCCACGGTTTCGTCCGCCGCAAGCGTGTAGTCCGCCGATATTGTGCGGTCTTCCGCCCGCACAGGCGTAGCCGCCACTGCAAAGATTGCCGCCGCGCACAGCGCCCGCAGCGTCTTTTCAGATATCCCGGCAAACCTCTTCAACATGGCCTCTTCTCCTTTTTTCTTTAACTGGACGATTTCACCAACAATAGGCCCGCACAAGCAAAGCCCAATTTAAGTTTGTGAATGTATATCACCCCCCCCCTGGTAGTCAAGGGTAATTTTCTGCTTTTTTGTTCTCTTCACGTCCCCGCCATCCGTCAGCATGTCCTAGGCACAGTCCCACTCACTTCCGAAGGAAATCTTCAATGGAGCGATGGACGATGCCGTTGCGCGAGAAGTCCACTTCATCCATCGTGAGAACGTATTTCGGAAAATTGTCCGTGATCGCCTCAAGCGGCGAGAACTCACGCTCGCGTATCTCGGCGGTCGGCATGAGGTACGCCACCTGGACGTACATCTTTCCGCTGCCCTTCTCGGCGACGAAATCCACTTCCTTCGCGCCGACGATGCCGACGGTCACCGAATAGCCCCTGCGCACGAGCTCCACTGCGACGATGTTCTCCAGCACCTGGTCGATTGCCGCCTCGTTGCCGCCGAACATCGCCTCCCTGAAACCGTGATCGGCGACGTATATCTTCTCCTGCCCCGAAAGGATGTGTTTCCCCTTCAGGTCATTGCGCTTCAGCGGAAGGATGAGGCACGCCTCCTCCGCGAACTTGACGTAGTTGTAGAGCGTCTCCAGAGAAACGTCCCGGTTCTCGTGCCTCAGATACTTCTTCAGCGAGGCGGCGGAGAACAAATGTCCGATTTCAGATACCAGATAGGAAAGAATTCTCTCCAGCAAGTCTATATCGCGCACCTTGTGGCGTTTCGCGATGTCCTTCACGACGACGGAGCCGAACACGTCAGTCAGGTAATCGGCTGCCGACGCCCCCGTAATTCCCGCATCGTACAGGAACGGCATGCCGCCGGCGCGCACATACTGCCTGAAAACTTCTCGCGGCGAAGGGACAGCCCCCTCAAGCCGACGCCATTCCAGAACCTCGTCAAAAGAGAATGGATACACATGAATCTCAACGTAGCGTCCTCCGAGATACGTCGCCAGTTCCCCGGAAAGCAACGTTGCATTCGATCCGGTGAGATAGACGTCCACGTCGTAATCGACCAGCAATGCGTTGATGAACTTCTCCCATCCGGCAAGCTCCTGAATCTCGTCAAACAGCAGATAGAGCCTTTTCCCCGGAACCGCATCCGCGCAGGACTTCACATGGGCGAACGCAACATCCGCGTTCTTGACGAAATCCAGCCTTCTCGACTCGAAGTTTGCCT
Organism: Kiritimatiellia bacterium; assembly: GCA_017563185.1. Lineage (GTDB taxonomy): Bacteria > Verrucomicrobiota > Kiritimatiellia > RFP12 > UBA1067 > RUG572. The sequence continues at coordinate 29,357 of JAFXIL010000175.1, forward strand.
CGACGATTTGATTCTCGCCTACGCCCCGCGCAAGAAGTAAATCCCGTACCATTCCCATAATGCGCGATTTCCCACATCGGCGAATGCCGGTAAACACCTTTATGACGCCTTTATCAACAAAAGGCGCGATTTTATCGATATAGAACTGTCGAACCATCATCCTTCTCCTCACGATACGGCACAATTATATCATAAGTTATACCGAAATACAATGACACAAACCCAATATTTTTTCGATATAACGAAATACGTCGCCTGCGCTTGTACGGGAGTTACGGGTGGGCTCCCGTAGTTTTCAACGGGGACAGTCCCCTTCACTTCACCTTGCCATTACGCGGAAACCTCTGTCGGAGAACGGATTGCACATGTTGGTTCCAGCCCTCTTGACGACGCCGTTGAACCCGCAATTGTCGCACTGAGTGCCGTTGACAGTGCCCACGGGGTCGACGCCCGACATCTTGGGACGAAAATCCAGCGTCCGCTCCCACATTTTGCCTATGGTGTCATAGACGCCCCAGTCATTTGGCTGAGTTCGGCACCGGCTCATCGCCTCGTCGCCGTCGCCAAGATACGACTCCGTCTTCGTTCCGGCGCGGCTGGCATACTCCCACTGCGCGGACGTGGGAAGATCGAACCGCAGACCTGTCCTCGCCGAGAGACGCCCCATGAAGCTCGTCTCTTCAACCTTGTGCGAACCATCCGGCGACGCCTCCACGTTCATTCCGCGCACATCACCCCAGCCCACGTTGAACACCGGCGCCGAATCGTTCTTCTTCTGCTCTGGCCTCTCCCCCATCACCAGTTCCCACTGCTTCTGCGAGACCGCAAAGACGCCAATGTAGAAATCTCTGGATATCGAGTATCTGCCAAGCGGATCCTCGCCAGCCGGTATTCGCCGCAGAACAAGCTTCTTTGTCTTGCATTCTTTGGGCCAGGTAGGCCTCGGTTCGGACTCAAGATAGGCAACCGGATACGACATCGCCTTTGGACCGCGCGAAAGGTCTATGACGCAATATGCCTTTCGGCCATTCGTGTTTGATCCCGCCATGGAAGAAACGTCGTTGCCGTGCGTGGCTGAATGCTCTTCCTGTGCCGCATCGGCAGCAGGCGCGTCAGCGGCTCCGACCGTGGCCTGAACATCCGCGATGCGCTTCTCTGCAAGGTTTCGCTTGAGCCCTGTGAGGGACCCGTCCTTCAGAGCCACGCCGTACCATGCTACGGCATGCCGCTGAAACGCCGTGATGCCATTACGATCCTTTGCTCCAGGATATGTCCACCAGAAGTCCGCCACTTCGGCGGACGTCATGGCGCCACTTGAATCTTTCTCGCACTTCGCCACGCGCCCAACCTTGCCGTCCATCTTCGCGAACTCGTCAATGGCGCGTTTCCAGTCGCCGAGCAGAGCATGGCATTCGGCAAGGCGGGCCCGCTTTTGGGGATTGTCCATCTTGGCGAGACTCTTTTCCAGAATCGGCACCTCGCGGCGGCAGCTGACGAGGCGTCGAGCGTCGTCAAGCATTCCGTGAAGTTTCTTGCCTTCAGAGGGCTGCATCATCCGAACGGCGCGCGAAATGACGTCCACATCAAAGTCCGGCACCACATCTTTCACGGAGGCATGCAGCTTCGCAAGCGCCGATTCTATGGCTGCGGGATCTCCTCCTCTTGCAAAGTGGAAAACCGCCCCGCGAACAAGCAGCAGCTTGGCGGCGTCAGTCTCGGCGGCATCGACAAGCTCCATCGCCTTCTCGCCCACCTGCACATGCGTGAGCCGCCCGACCTTCTGCTCGACCACCGGACCTGACATAAGCTCCATGACCACGCTGAGCGCTTCGGCATATTCCCTTTCGGTCGGCATCGCCGCCGCCATGAAAACGATGACGAGCATTTCGCTCAACACCGCCAATTTCAGATTCATTTGCGCCATCCTTTCGATAAACCAAAAGTGGACACCGCGAAACAGCGTCCTCTCTTATTCACGTTCCATCCGACAATTGCCTGCATCCTTGCAGAACAACATCACAGGCAGTATAGCAAATCATTCCCCGCGCGGCAAGCGCGTTCTCCTTTTTGGAGGTTCCCCAATTTTTTCGTGGCTGGCGAGACGCCCCCGCGCCGAGCGCGACTTTCATCGCGCCGCTTCCGGGCTGCGGGGCAAAAAGGTGTCGCCTCTCCTGAATGATCTTCGCTATAATACGAAGTCCTTACACA